>JANMSB010000197.1:0-8009 GCA_031388915.1 Pseudomonadota bacterium
TTGTTCGACTTGGCCGATCACGGCGAGGGTTCGTTACCGGAGGCGTTGAAGCGTTTCAAAGTTGAACGCGCCTTGATCATTGGCGTGGAAACCGACTTGCTGTTTCCCATCGAGCAACAACAAGAGCTGGCGGATGGCTTGGCAACCGATGGTTGCAAGGTGAAATTCGCGCGCTTGAATTCCCTGCAAGGCCATGACTCCTTCCTGGTGGACATGGATCAGTTCCGGCCAGTGATCGGCGACTTCCTGCGGGATCTATAGCCGCCGTCCTTAGCTTCCCGTCTGCAGCGCTTCCAATTCATTCCAGCGTGCATAAGCAGTTTCAATCTCGCTGGTAAGTTCCGCCACGCGCTTTAGCTGCGCCTGTACTTCGGCTTGCGAGCGCGAATAAAACTGCGGGTCGCTCATGACTGCTTCAAGTTTTGCCTTGTCGCTTTCCAGCGCTTCGAGTTTGGCGGGGAGGGTTTCAAGATCACGCTGATCCTTATAGGACAGTTTCCGTGGCTTTTTTGCCGGCGCGTTGCCGGATGCATTGGCGCTCTTACTGGCAGCGACTTCACGAGCGCGGTTGGCCGATGCCTGTGCATCGCGATACTGGGCATAGTCGCTGTAACCGCCGACGAACTCCTGAATGCGGCCACTGCCATCCACTACCAATAGATCGGTGACCACGTTATCCAGGAAGGCGCGATCATGGCTGACCAACAGCAGCGTGCCTGGAAACTCTGACACGAATTCTTCCAACAATTCGAGCGTGTCGATATCCAGATCGTTGGTGGGTTCGTCCATTACCAACAGGTTGGCAGGCTTGGCAAATAAGCGTGCCAGCAATAGTCGATTGCGTTCGCCACCGGATAACGCACTGGCCGGCGTCTTGAGTTGTTCGGGACGAAACAGGAAATCACGCAGGTAGCTGGTGACATGCCGCGGTTGACCATTGACGGTGACGAAATCGCCGCTGTCCACCACATTGTCCATCACCGATTCATCCAAACGTAATTGATCGCGTTGCTGATCGAAGTAGGCGACTTCCAATTTACTGCCGTGCTTGATGGTGCCGCTGTCGGGTTGTTGTTCGCCCAGCAGCAACTTGATCAGCGTGCTCTTACCCGCACCATTGGGGCCGACGATGCCGAGACGATCACCGCGCATGATGCGTACCGAAAAGTCGCGAATGATTTGGCGTTCGCCAAAACTCAAATTGACATGCTCGGCTTCGCACACCAGCTTGCCGGATTCGTTGCTTTCCTGTTGTTCGATTTCGATGCGACCGACGCGCTCACGACGTTGGCGATGCTGTTCACGCAGTGCATACAGCGCACGCACGCGACCTTCATTGCGGGTGCGACGCGCTTCCACGCCCTTGCGTATCCATACTTCTTCCTGCGCCAACTTCTTGTCGAACAGCGCAGCCTGTTGCGCTTCAGCGGCCAGCAGTAATGCTTTCTTCTCAAGGTAGGTTTCGTAGTTGCCTTCCGTAGAAAACAACTTGCCGCGATCCAGTTCCACCACGCGAGTGGCCAAGCGATTCACAAAGGTGCGGTCATGGCTGACAAACAACAATGCGCCGCGATACTCGCGCATGGTGGCTTCCAGCCACTCAATGGCTTCGATATCTAAATGATTGGTCGGCTCATCCAGCAACAGAATTTCCGGATCTGAAACCAGTGCACGCGCGAGCAGAGCGCGCCGGCGCCAACCACCCGAGAGTTCGGAGAAGATGGCCGTGCCGTCAAGCTGCAGGCGTGTCAGTACGGTATTGACCCGCTGTTCCAACTGCCAGCCGTTGTGCGTGTCGAGAATGGCTTGTAACTGTTCCAGGCGCTTGTTTTGAGCGGCCGTGGGATGCGTGCCAATCTCCTGCGCCAGATGATGATATTCATTCAGCGCCGCACCCACTTCCGGCAAGCCGCCGGCCACCACATCAGCCACGCATTCGTTACTGAGCGTAGTGATGTCCTGCGCCAGATGCGCCAGACGTGCGCCCGGCTGCACCCAGACAATGCCTTCATCCGGTGGCTGTTCACCACGCGCCAGTTTCAGCAGCGACGACTTGCCCTCGCCATTACGTCCCACCAGGCACACCCGTTCGCCTGCATCGATGTGCAGGGAAACATGATCGAGCAGCGGACGAGCGCCATAGGCGAGCGAAACGTTATCGAAGCGAAGCAGCAAGATGAATACCGAGGGTTAAATGGGGCGGGGAAGATAGCAGATTGATATGAGGGTGAATTGAGCTACGGAGATCGACTTTCCATCCCGCCTGCGGATTTGTAGCGGTTGGAGACCAATAAAGGGGACGGGAACTGCCACAGCGTGTGGGCTGACTCGCGATTCGCGGGTGCTCTGGTATTTACCGCGGCGCTAGAGCTGTAACCGCTTTAACGCCTCTTTAAGATTGATCTGTAGATTCCTATGATCGAGTCGCGCAAATCACAACGCTGAGACCGGGTGAGCACCATCGGCCGGCAGTGACGGCGGCAATTGACCGCCAGATGAGCGCCTACTGGCTGCGTCAGGCCGGTCTAGGCCTTAAATTGCGGATCTAGCGGTAACCCTTTACGTGCAGCTTTTTCTTGCTGCTTTTGCTCGTTCTTTTTCTTCTGCGCCATTTCGCGCTGCTTCTTTTCCTGCTTGAAATTAGGTGTTTTAACCAAGTGAACTCTCCTTAAGAGGGGCGGCGACAACGGCATGAGTAGGGATGCGGGCTAACGCAGTGTACTAACTTCACGGCGTACCTATTAAGGAGTTTCACATTTTTTCTGTCAATTGCGCTGCAACTCTGTATATTGCTCGCCGTTCGAGACCTTTTACTCTTGTCTTCCTTGCTGTCTACCTTCCGGCGGACTAAGAGGTCTACAACCGAATCGTTCCCGATCAGTAAATACTGCACAGTGGTGCAGTATTCGTTTTTTAGCCCGCTCCCGCATCTTTCACTAAAGCGCGGTGATGGTTGTTTTTAGAAGGTTTTTCCATGAGCAAGATTTATGTAGGCAATCTGCCTTTTACGGCTGACGAAGCCGCGGTTCGCGCCCTGTTTTCACAACATGGCACGGTTGATTCGGTCAGCTTGATCAATGATCGCGAAACCGGCCGCCCACGCGGCTTCGGCTTTGTCGAAATGCCTAGCGCCGACGCGCAACGCGCAATCCAGAGCTTGAATGGCCAGGACATGGGCGGTCGCCCATTGAAGGTCAACGAAGCCCAGGATAAGCCACGCGGCGGTGGTGGCGGCGGTGGTGGTGGTTACGGCGGCGGCGGCGGCGGTGGTCGCAGCGGCGGTGGCTACGGCGGTGGTGGCGGTGGTGGCGGCGGTGGTCGCTGGTAAGCCAATCGCTTAAAGATAAACAGCCTGCTGTTTATCTTTAACAGTGATACAGACGGGCTGCGAATCAATAGGTTCGCAGCCCGTTTTTATTGGTGCGGAAGTATGTTCAGCTTTATCCATTGCGGTATGCGTATCGTTTTGCAGCAGCAGGGCATCAAGCATCATGAGCGGCGCCACATTTAAGGCTAACGGCCTAATTACGCTCACCACCGACTTCGGTTTGAGCGATCCCTATGTTGGGGTGATGAAAGGCGTCATTCTGGCTCGCTATCCGACAGCTAGATTGGTGGACCTGACGCATCAGATTCCGGCCTTTCAGCCCGTTTTGGCCGGATTTTGGCTGGCGCGAGTCTGGCCTCACTTTCCGGCAGGGACGGTGCATTT
Source organism: Pseudomonadota bacterium (assembly GCA_031388915.1). Classification (GTDB taxonomy): domain Bacteria; phylum Pseudomonadota; class Gammaproteobacteria; order Steroidobacterales; family Steroidobacteraceae; genus CAILZL01. The sequence continues at coordinate 3,713 of JANMSB010000197.1, forward strand.
GGCGGTGGTTGATCCCGGGGTGGGCACGGCGCGTGGCATGGTGCTGCTGTGTGCGGCCGGTCAGGTCTTTGTGGCCCCGGACAATGGTCTGCTGGACCCCGTTTTCCGTAGCGCTCCGCACCCAGAGTGGCGGGTGTTTCAGGTGAGTGATCTGAGGCATTTGAAGCTACCAACCCCCAGTCATACTTTTCATGGCCGAGACATCTTTGCGCCCTTAATTGCTGAAATTTCAGCCGGTCGACAGGCAGCGGAGGCCTTGGGCAGATGCATCGAACACCCTTCGGGTGCGCTGCCCCAGCCCCTGGGTCACGGCCAAATTGTCTGTGCAGATCACTATGGCAACTTAATTACCGACATCGCTGCGGGCTGTCTGGCCCACTTTAAGCACCCCGTTCTACGATTTCGCACCCGGGACCTTCCCCTGTACACCAGCTATGGCTTTGCACCACCCGGCGAGTTGCTGGGGCTGGTTAATTCCTGGGGCACACTGGAAATCGCGCTAGCGCAGGGGAGCGCACAACAGCTCCTGCAAGCCGTCTCGGGGGAGGTGGTCACCGTGGCCGAATTCACGCCGCCGATGGGCTAACGTGTCCCGGTTCATGCCCAAAGGGATCAGGTTGGCAATTGCAGATTCCACGACAACCATTGAAAACCGCGCGGCATCGTATATAGTCCGCGGGCTTCGCGGCAGACCCGGTGCCTGAAGTTGCTGATTTTTGAGCTGATTTCCGGGGATATTACGCAGGAACTTAAGCGTGGAAAGAGACGGCGACCACTTCGACATCGACGATGAGTTTGTCGCGTCCAACGACGACGAAACCGATTACGACCGCTTGATGGAGCGTGCTGAACGCCGTAATCGCGCCGCCGCGCCAGCGATCAAGAAGGGCAAGGCAGCGTGGAGCAAGCTTGAAGATGTGCTTGCCGAGAAACGCCTGCAGAAACAACTGCTGGACTTCGACGACGACGCCTGAGCCTCCAACGTACTGAATGCCAGCACTCACGCTGGCAACTGATTCCAAAACGGGGCCACAGCCAAGCATGTGAGTCCCGTTTTTGTTTGTGTGCATACGGCACAGCAATTGCCAAAACAGGTCTTGTAGATGAACACCGTAAATAATTCTGTAGTCACCACCTCCATAAGCTCCAGTCCATGGGTGGTGCTGAAGTTCGGCGGCACCAGCGTGTCGTCGGTGCACAACTGGAAGAACATCGCCGGCATCGTTAAAGCGCGTCTGGCAGAAGGTTTGCAACCGGTAGTGGTGCACTCGGCCGTTTCGAAGATTACTGACAGCTTGGAACAGTTACTTGCCAAGGCACTCGACGGCGGCTGGGAAAGTGCATTGGAGACCATCATCAATCGGCATCGCGATTTAGCGCGCGATCTCGGCATCACACCCGGCGCCGAACTTGAAGAACAATTTAACCGCCTGCGACAGATTGCCTCGGGCATCGCCCTGGTTGGTGAGATCAGTGAACGATTGCGCGCGCGCGTAATGGCGCAGGGCGAGTTGATGGCAACGCGCCTGGGTGCGGCGTTCCTTGCGTCGCAAGGCTTCGACGTGCAGTGGGTGGATGCGCGCACGGTGTTGAAGTCGGTCATCCTGCGCAATGCCAGCACGCGTGCGACATATTTATCGGCGACCTGTAACTTTGAACCGGATGCCGCCCTGCAAGCGCAATGGTCGCATCCCGGTCGCGTGTATATCACCCAAGGGTTTATCGCCAGCGATGATGCCGGCGATACCGTGTTGTTGGGGCGTGGCGGTTCAGATACCTCGGGTAGTTACTTCGCCGCCAAGTTGCAAGCGCGCCGCTTGGAAATTTGGACCGACGTGCCGGGCATGTTCAGTGCCAATCCGCGTTCGATTCCTAATGCACGTCTATTGCGTGCCTTGGAATACGATGAAGCACAGGAAATCGCCAGCGCCGGCGCCAAAGTATTACACCCGCGTTGCATCATGCCGGTAAAGCAGCACGGCATTCCCTTATATGTGTACGCCACGCAAACGCCGGATCTCGAAGGCACGGTGATTACTGCTCATGGTGGCGATGGCGGCGCGCACGTCAAAGCGGTGACAGTAAAGAACGGCATTACGCTGGTGTCCATGGACACCGTTGGTATGTGGCATTCGGTAGGCTTTCTGGCCGATGCTTTTCAGGTGTTTAAACAACACGGTATGTCAGTTGACTTGGTATCGACGTCAGAAACCAATGTCACCGTGTCGCTCGACCCCGCGGCCAATACATTGACTAAAGACGCACTGGATGCGTTGGTATTCGACTTATCGCAGCTATGTCGCGTTGAAGTGATTGGTCGGTGCGCCGCAGTCAGTCTGGTCGGCAAGAGTATTCGCGCCATCCTGCACAAGTTAGGCGATGCGCTCGAGCTATTCGAAGAACAGAAAATTTATCTGGTTACACAGGCCGCCAACGATTTGAATCTGACTTTCGTGCTGGATGAAGAGCAGGGCGACCGTCTGGTATCACGCCTGCACCAAATCACCATCAGCGATTCGCCGGACAGTCATATTCTCGGCCCCACCTGGGAACAGTTGTATGGTCCAAAGGAAGCGCCAACCCATGCCATCGCTTGGTGGCACGGTAAGCAAGCTGCCTTGCTGAAGCTCGCCAATGAACACGGCGCTGCGTATGTGTATGACCGCGACACTCTGCAACGTCAGGCGCGCGCAATGAAGAGCATTGCCAGCGTGGATCAGGTGTTCTACGCCATGAAGGCAAATCCTCACGCCGAAGTTCTCAAGCTGTTCGTTGCCGAAGGCTTAGGGCTGGAGTGCGTATCGCGCGGTGAGTTGGAGCATGTGTTCGACACGCTGCCCAGTCTTGATCGCAAGCGAATTCTGTTCACACCTAACTTTGCGCCGCGCAGTGAATATGAATTCGCTCTACAACAAGGCGTGTGGGTGACGCTCGACAATCTCTATGTATTGCAAGCTTGGCCCGAGTTATTTAAAGGCAAGGAAGTCTTGTTGCGTGTGGATACCGGTTATGGCCGCGGTCACCATCATCACGTACGCACCGCCGGCATGCATTCCAAGTTCGGCATTCCGTTGTCGGATTTCGACGAGCTGAGTGAATTGGTCAGCAAGCATGGTGTGCAGGTGGTGGGTTTGCAGGCTCACACCGGCAGTGGTGTATTCAACGTCGATAACTGGCGCGAAGTGGCCGATACGCTGATTGCTCTGGCGCCCCGGTTCGAGAAGCTGCGCATACTGGACATCGGCGGCGGCCTGGGTGTGCCAGAAAAGCTTGGCCAGCCAGCATTCGATATCGCTGCGTTGTCGCAGGTGTTGGCCGAGTTTAAGGGCAAGCATTCCGGCATCCAGCTCTGGATGGAACCAGGTCGTTATCTGGTGGCTGAATCAGGTGTGTTGCTGGCACAGGTCACGCAGCGCAAAGGCAAGGGTGAAGTTCAATACGTTGGCATCAATACCGGCATGAACTCGTTGATTCGTCCCGCACTGTACGGCGCGCATCACGACATTTTCAATCTAAGCCGCATCAACGACCCCGCGACTCAAACGGTCAATGTGGTTGGTCCTATCTGCGAATCCGGCGATATGCTGGGCTCGGATCGCTTGTTGCCTATCACCCACGAAGGCGATGTACTGCTAATCGCCACCACTGGCGCCTACGGTCGTGCCATGAGCTCGCATTACAACCTGCGTGATCCGGCGGCGGAGTTCTTGGTGTAAGCGCTCGTCTGGAATGACCAAACTTCTCCTAGGGTCTGTTAACAATTAGGCGGTCGCTGCGACGGCGGTCAGCAGGGCTCAGGACGCGACGCACCGAGCGCGGTGTACTCAACGTACTCAAGCGAGGTGCAACAAAGTCCTGAGCCCTGCTGGCCCCGTCCCTTCGGGTTGGGACTCCAACGTAGCGATGTGCTAATGGTTAACAGACCCTAGAATTGGGTACGTAGCCTGTGAGATCCAGCATGAACCAATTGATTTCCGACAAACCCGGTCTGGCCGGCCGCATCTGCGCAGCCGAGGGCCAGTTCCTCGGCGCCAGCCATGCTCGCAATGAACGCCGCACCTGGGCCGTGGTGGTAGTGACCACGCTGATGATGTTCGGCGAGATCATCGGCGGCACGATGTTCGGCTCCATGGCCTTGGTGGCGGATGGCTGGCATATGGCCACACACGCCGCGGCGTTGACCATTGCGGCCTTGGCTTACCGTTATGCGCGACAGCATGTTGCCGATCCCCGCTTTAGTTTCGGCACCGGCAAGGTCGGTGAATTGACCGGTTTCGCCAGCGCCGTGGTGTTGGGG
>JANMSB010000223.1:0-1927 GCA_031388915.1 Pseudomonadota bacterium
CCCCTACACGGGATCCGAGATTTTGTAGGGGCGGACCCGTGTGTCCGCCCTGCTGTTACCAGATCACAGCGATCTCACCTTAACTTAAGCGCCATTGGAAGTGATCCCACTTGTTCTAATCGTCGCCAGGAGTACTCACTATGCGTCTCGTAACAGGATCTTTAGCGGCATTGCTCGCCGTGCTGCCGTTTGCTACCGGCTTTGCTGATGGCAATCACAGTCATTCGCTGGAGTCCGACGGTCACGATGAACGGTGGGATCGAACTGAGATTCGTCAAAAGGCCAGCGAGCGAGTGCGTTGGCGCGATCCGCGCTGGCAACAAGACCCAGTGGTCAATCTCAAACTGCTCGGCATCAACGATTTTCACGGCCAACTGTCGCCGCGCGTCGTAGCGGGACGACCGGCGGGCGGCGCAGCCGTGCTGGCGGCCTATCTCAAGGCGGCGGCCGGCACGGCCGAAGATGGTTCGTTGATTATTCATGCCGGCGATCACGTCGGCGCCTCACCGCCCAACTCGGCGCTGTTACAAGATGAGCCTGCGATCAGCTTCTTAAATTCCCTGGCCAACCCACATTGTCGTGACTTCGATCTACCTTCGCGGCGGCTGGGCGATTGGGCGCGTGCGCACTTGCAGCCGCGTTGCAATGTGATCGGCACGCTCGGCAATCATGAGTTCGATGACGGCGTCACCGAGATGCTGCGCTTGATTGAAGGCGGCAACTCCAGCAAAGGTCCATTCCTGGAATCACCGTGGCGCGGCGCCAAGTTTCCTTACGTATCAGCCAATGTAGTTGAAGTGAACAACGGCCGGCCGCTGCTGCCGCCCTACACCATCAAGTGGGTGGATGGCGTGCGCATCGGCGTAATCGGTGCGGTGTTGAAGGAAACGCCGACGATTGTGACGCCGACCGGTGTTGCAGGCGTCGCATTCCTGGATGAAGCCACCAGTATCAACAAGTATGTGAAAGAGCTGCGCTCACGCGGTGTGCGCACCATCGTTGTCACCATCCATCAAGGCACCACACAGCCTAGCTATACCGGTGCGACCGATCCCTCGATACAAAATCTCAGCGGCGCCATCGTCAACATCGTCAAGCAACTGGATGACGAAGTGGATGTGGTGATTTCCGGCCATACCCACTCGTTCACCAATGCCTTGATCCCGAATCAACACGGCAAACAGATTCTGGTTGCGCAGGCGTTCTCGGCCAGCACCGCGTATGACGACATCGACCTTACGATCAGCCGCAAGAGCGGCGATGTGGTGGAGAAATCCGCCGCGATCATCACTACCTGGGGCGACGCGGGTCCAGGCTTGAGCCCGGACGTTGACGTCGCCACGATGGTGGCCGCTGCCGATGCACGCGTCGCGCCACTGGTGAATCAGTTGATTGGCGTCGCCGCCAACAATCTTACTCGTACCGAAAACGCCGGCGGCGAATCGGCGCTCGGCAATCTGATTGCCGATGCCCAGCGCATCGAGACCAACGCACAGTTCGCGTTTATGAATCCGGGTGGCATCCGCACCGACATCGCGGCGGGCGAAGTCACCTGGGGTGAACTGTTCGCAGTGCAACCATTCGCCAACGATCTGGTGTCGATGGACTTAACCGGCGCGCAGATCAAGCTGTTACTAGAACAGCAATGGCAGGGTCAGTCCACGCCGCGCATGTTGAAAACCTCTGGCCTGCGCTACACCTGGGACGCTGCGCGACCAGTGGGTGATCGCGTGGTGCAATTACTCGATAGCAACGCACAGCCGCTGAACTTGGCTGCAACCTATCGCGTCACCGTTAACAGCTTCATCGCGGCCGGCGGCGACAACTTCGTGGTACTGCGCGACGGTACGAATCGCGTGGTCGGCCCAGTTGATCTTGCGGCGTTGATCGCCTACATCCAAGGCTTGGCGCAGCCGTTCACCGCGAG
>JANMSB010000251.1:0-4179 GCA_031388915.1 Pseudomonadota bacterium
ATTGTTAACGATCTGCTGGACCTTGACTCGGATCGTCACCACCAGAAAAAGAAGTACCGGCCTTTTGCTTCCGGCGCCTTGTCTGTCATTGCTGGAGTATGTGGCTGCGTCGCGATGCTCATCTCCGGGTTGGTACTGGCACTGTTACTGCCCATCGGTTTTCAGATTGCGCTTGTCACTTACATCTTCGTCACTCTTTTGTATTCATTCCGCCTTAAGCGAATCGCCAGTCTCGACGTATTGACCCTGGCCGGCTTGTACACGCTGCGCGTGATTGCAGGCGCATTCGCAGCAAGCGTCGCCGTATCGTTCTGGCTGCTTGCGTTCTCCATGTTTGTATTCCTCTGCCTGGCACTGGTTAAACGCGTCGCAGAACTCATCGAGCTGCGTGAAAAGCAGCAACGAGATGGCAGCGCCATTGCCAAAGCACGTGGCCGGGAGTACAGCACCGAGGATATTCCGATTCTGCAAGTGATGGGCGCCACAAGTGGCTATCTGGCGATACTGGTGCTGGCGCTATATATCAATAGCCCTGAAGTCACTCAACTCTACCGGACGCCGCAGATCCTGTGGTTGATCGCACCGCTCATGCTGCTGTGGGTAACACGCCTGTGGGTAGTGACAACTCGCGGCTATATGAATGAAGACCCAATCTTCTTTGCGATCAAAGATCCAGAAACCTGGATAACCGCTGCGGTTACTGCTGCAATTCTCACAGGTGCCACAGCACTACCACTCTGATGCGCACAATTCTTTCTGGCGTTACAGGACAAGGACTGACAAACGTCACAGCCTTCTAAAACGCCAAACGCTTCATGATCGAGGCGGGAATATGCCGGATGATCAGCATGATCAGCTGCCAGAACCTTGGGATGTATATGACCGCAACACCCTTCACCGCAGCCTGGAACATTGCACGAGCACAATCGGCCGGTGAGGCAACCAGAAACAACCCGGGCAACCCCCATGTCATTGAGGTATCGATGAATCCGGGTTTGACCAATGTCACCGTTGCGCCGGCACGAAACAGTCTGGCCCGCAAGCCTTCTGCATAGACTGCCAGACCGGCTTTTGCGGACCCATAAAGATAATTTTTGAGTCTGCCTCGGTCCCCTGCAACCGACCCCACAATGATGATTCGGCCGCAACGCTGCTGCAGAAACTGTGGCGCCAAGCCTTCCATCAAGGCAACTGGGCCAAGGTATGTCGATTCGATCATCTGTGTCAGCAGCGCCTGATCTGCATGCATCAAGTCCTGATCCGGCATTGAACCAATTGCAATCATCACATTGAGGTTAGTGCCAGGAATGGTCGCGTTGGCAATACACTCCGCCCGCGAATGCTCGTTGGTCACATCGCATTCGATTACGCGCGTCAGACTCGCGCCACGCATTTTGGCATCTGCGGCGGTCGCCTGTAGATCCACCAGATCTCGTCCAACTACAGTGAGCGCAACCCCACGTGCAGCAACCTCTCGCGCAAACGCCCGAGCGATGGCGGAAGATGCCCCGAGTATCAGCCAGTGCTCAGCCATGTGGTGCGGCTCCGAGTCCGAGGCGAACTGACAAATCGGATTGCATCCGACGCATCGGATCTATTTGTTTGAGAGCCTCAACAAACTCACCCGCTTGAGGGTACATCCGCATGAAGCGATCCGCTGACAAGGTCGAATCTTTGGCGAGATAGATGCGCCCACCATAGTCGCAGACAATCTTCTCCAGGCCCGCCATGAACTCGGTAACCCCAGCGCCATTTGGAAAATCCAGCGCCAATGTGTAACCGGGCATCGGGAAAGACAAGCATCCCAGGCCGGCAGGCCCCATCGCCTTGAGCACTGCCAGAAATGATCCACGACCTGCAGTTGAGATCTTTTCGAGTATCTTCAGCAGCGCTTCGCGACCTGCCTCGAATGGCACGACACACTGAAATTGCCGGAAGCCACGCTTGCCGTAAATTCGATTCCAATCGTGCAGGGCATCCAGCGGAAACAGGAACTCGTGATACGGTTGCACGCGCTCGATCCCGGTCGATGACACGTGCCTGCCGTAGAACCAGTTAAAGGCTTTGACCGAGACCGGATTGAGTGCAAAACCCGGCAGATCGAAAGGCACACGCCGAGCCTTGCGCACGGAGCGAACTAGCGACTGTTCAGCAGGCGAAGCCACTTCCAGGATGCCGCGGCCCATCGCAGCGCCTTTTGCCAATGCGTCGATCCATCCCACCACGTAGTGCGCACCGCTCTTCTCGCGCTCGAACTCTTCGATGAACTGATCGAGATCACGTATACGTCGTTTGCGAACCCGGACCGCATTCGAGGTAACCGGTTTGAGACGCATACATATCCGCTCAATGATTCCAGTTAGTCCGAGCCCGCCCAATGTTGCCCTGAAGAGCAACGGCTCATTCTGCGCATCCACACGACGCAATTCGCCATGCGGCAGACGCAAATCGAACCATTCCAGATGCTGCCCCAGACTGCCGACCTGATGATGATTCTTGCCGTGAACATCATTGGCAACTCCCCCACCGAGCGTCGCAAATCCCGTTCCCGGCACCACCGGCGCTGTAAACCCCAACGGCAGAAAGGTATCGATGATTTCACCGAACGTTACGCCAGGCTCAGCAGTGAGCAATCCAGTGGCCGCATCAAAATCCAGAAAGCGATCAAGTCGCCGGGTGACGATGGTGCGCCCATGGGAATTCAATGCCGCATCGCCATAACTCCGACCGGATCCGAACGCCAGGAGCGTGGCATCGCCCGCATCAGCGAGTGCGCGCGCGACATCAGACAATCGCTCGGGACGCGCAGCCAGTGAATCAACCGTGCTTACCCTTCCCCATCCAGTGAATTGCTTGGCCGCCCAACGAGTCATTAATTACTCCTATTAACCTGGGGCACAAGAAGTTGCGATGATCGCTTGGCAGCGTCCGCGGCAAGCGGCGCAGATACCAGCCCAAGCAACACAGCGAACCAGAACGTTGTAATTCTCACAATCGCCGTTGCGGCAAGCGCCGTATCAACGTCGACACCGAGGACATTCAACAAGATGACCATAGTTGCCTCCGTGCTACCCAAGCCACCCGGCAACATGCTGAGTGCGCCGACAATCATGCTGAATGAAAACACGAATACCGCATTGGCCAAACTGACCGTCACACCAAACTGAGCCAGCACTAGATACAGCGCCGCCCCCTCTGCAAACCAACCGATCACCGTCGGCAGCAAGGTGATGCCGTAAGCGCGTGCATCCAGCGCACTAGACATGGAGTTAATGACTCTGCGAGCACGAACCAGTAACCGGCCATGCTTACGCAGCCAGCGATACAGCAATCCAACCACTGGCAACAGAAGTTTGGGAAACAGCACTGGCACCGAGATAGCCATCACAAACAGCGCCATCGCCACGCTTTGCCAGTGATAGGCAGCGAACCCGGACATGGAGAGCAGCACCAGCACCGAGATGCTCCACATATCGACAATACGATCAGCGAGCATCAAGGGCAGCGACCTGGAATAAGCTACCGCATGCCCCGTCTTGAGCAACCACAGCCGCACAGCCTCTCCAGCTTTGCCCGGCGTAGCGGTCAACGCATAGCCAGCGAAGTAATAAAGACAATTGCTGCCAATCGGCACACGCAGATCGAGTCGTCGGCTTAGATATATCCAGCGCCAAGCCCGTATTGCATAGTTCAGCAGCGACAAGCCAAGCATGATCGCCAGCACCGAGCCTGGCAGGGCAAACACTCGGTCTATGGCCGCCTGATCGATCGTGAAATACACCACGATAGCGGCCGCCAGATACATGCCGGCGGCCAGCAGCAGCAACAGCTTGCGCCGACGAGTGAACAGCGCGGAGTCACCGAGACTGGCAAACATCAGGGTGCCTTTAAATTGATGCGCTTCAGCGCGGCGAGATTGAGCTCCGGATCACTCACAACCACTTCGAACTGCTGGGTAAAAGCAGGACTGAACTTGGTCAGCTTGACCCATTCCGCCATTCCGACCCAGTCAACCACGTAATCGATCTGCGAATCGACCACATAATTCAGGGCATGTCCTTCGCGCATCAGAACGCGTAGCGCATCAGGATTCACCTTGCCATCCAGATTGATGGTCCGGTCATGAAAGTAACCCAGCGTACCGGTTTGAGGCGCCCCTACCCAGGCATGGACCGGCAC
>JANMSB010000359.1:0-7222 GCA_031388915.1 Pseudomonadota bacterium
AGCGCAATGACCATCCGCACCGCCATTGCAGCAGGGGAATTTTCGCCGCGTGTGTTGCTGCAAACCAGTAACACCCTATTGATCGATCCTGAACAACTGCAAGCATTGACCAACGTGAACACGCCTGACCAATACCAGCAAGCCCACAGCGCCCTGAAGATGCTGTCGCTGCACTTGCAATACTTCGCCATTTTTCGCGAACAAGCCGGCAAGCGCAGCGAGACCATTGATACCCAGGCCAACACGCCGGCACTGCTGTACGCCGAATTGCAGCAACGTTATGGGTTCAAACTCGCCGCCACACAACTGAAAGTCGCCGTGAACAATGCCTTCTGCGATTGGCAGCAGACGCTCAACTCCGGCGATCACGTGGCCTTCATTCCACCGGTGGCAGGCGGTTGAACATGAGCAACCGTTTTCGCTTCAGCGATACGCCTATCGACAGCCACGCGCTGCAGGCCACCTTGAATCATCCGACCGCAGGCGGTTACGTCGCTTTTGAAGGTTGGGTGCGCAATCACAATGAAGGGCAGCCCGTGCTACGTCTGGAGTACGAGGCCTACCCTGAGCTGGCCATCAGCGAAGGCCAAAAAATCATCGATGCAGCGTTGCAAAAATTTGCCATCACCGGTGCGGCTTGCGTACATCGCGTCGGACTACTTGAAATCGGCGACATGGCCGTATGGGTGGGCGTAGCCGCCGCGCATCGTGGTGCGGCATTCGATGCCTGTCGCTACATCATCGACGAAGTGAAGCAACGCGTGCCTATTTGGAAAAAAGAACACTACGCCAGCGGAGATTCAGGTTGGGTAAATTGCGAAGTCCGCGCAGGATAAGGGACAGGAAGAATAAACATTCTTGCCAGCTTACAGCGCCCAGCTCACCAGCAACGCCACCAAGCCAATGTGCAGGGTCCATTTACCGATGAAGTAACTCTTGCGGTGACGCGACTTCAGGCCCCGCATCGTCGCCTTGTAGCGCACCACTGGGTCCTTCAGGCGGTTGCCGATTCCGGAACGACTCTTATCGAAGTTGTCGATGTAGAACAGGCTGTTGAAGAAGCGTCCGAAGCGGCCGTACAACCACTGCAACGGCGGGAACCAGAGCGGACGATCCACGTCGGTCATCAGGATCACGCGCGGTGTCTCGGTGTTGTTATAGGCCGCGTGCAAATAGGTTTCGTCGAAAACGATGCCTTCGCCGTCGCGCCAAGTGTAGTCCTCGCCGTTCACCATCAGGCCGCAGAGTTCAGAGTTCGGTGTCGATAGGCCCAGCGAGTAGCGCAGCGTGTAAGCGAACGGATCGTGATGCTGACCCAGTTTTTTGCCGGGCATCAGCACCGCGAACAGCGCCAGGTTCATGCCCGGTACCTGCTTGATCAGTGCCAGTGTTTTCGGCGCCATCGCCTCGGCGGAAGGCAGTTCCAGGTCATTGACCCTGAGATAGAAACTCTTCCAGCGGTTGTCCTTATAGAAATTGCTGCCCGGTAGATCGTCATTCACCGCGATATGCCCCGCGCCGTACAGCGCCAGGGCCTCGTCGCGGATGGTCTGCCAGTTGTCCTGCAGTTGCTGCAATCCGTCTAAGCTGGCAACCGGTATGCGCGAGCGCGTTGAGACGCGTGACAGCAGGTAGGCCGGCAAATTGAACGGCACCATGAAAGTGGAAAAGTCCGTCAGTTGCCGCCCCCAGGACAGGCGCGCACGGTTGCGCAGGCGCACGAAGGCGAGCGAGAAGGCGTACACGGCAACTACTGCAATCAAGAATGTCATTGAATCCCTATCTCCGCCAGAGTCAGTCGTTTCGATCACCGTACATTCCGCTGCCAGCGGAGGACAAGCAGAATAAACGCTGTTTTCAGCAGCCGCCAATCTATCGAACGGCACAGCGAGCAGTGGGTGTGACAGCGCGGGGCCATGGGATCGTCGGTGTTGAGCCCCTGGTTACTGCATTTTGGACGGCCGCTGTTCTACAAGCAAAACGGCTCAACTCTATTGTTTATCCCGCCGCGAAATCATCCACACGCCAATGGCCGCGACCGGCATCGCCAGATAACTCAAGCGGCGCACATGACCCAACATCGCCACCACCAGTAACACCGCCGCCACCATGAGCAGCACGGCGCCGAATACCTGTCGGCGTCGCTGGATACTGAGCGTGTAGGGAATCACTGGGTCGCACTCAAATCCATCACCACATCGATGCGGCGATTGCGGGCACGACCGCTTTCGGTTTCGTTGTTGGCGATGGGCTTCGACTCACCGTAACCCACCGAGCCCACCTTCTCGGCGCTGACGCCAAGATTGGAAGTGAGATACTGGCGCACCGCATCGGCACGATCCTGCGACAACAATAGATTGGCCGAATCGGAACCCTCGCTGTCGGTGTGGCCTTCGATGGTGATATTAGCGGCTGGGAACAAGGCAATCGCTTCTTTCACCTTGGCCAGCACTGGAAAGCTGGAAGGCTCAATCGTGCTCTTGCCGCTGCGAAAATTGATCGCGTTGAGCGACATGATGAGTTGCGCGCCCTGTCGAAACACACGACCTTGATCGGCGCTAAACAACGCTTCGACCTTGGCGATGTTTTCCCGTTGGCGCTCCTGCGCGCTCAATCGTTTCAGCAAGGTTTGGCGTTCTTCGGACTCTCCGCCTAGACGGGATTTCAACTCAGTCCCTTCGCGCTTTAAGTCGGCAATATCCTGCTCGTAATCGCGGTTAGTTTGGCGCGCGGTAATCAACGCCTGCTGCTGTTGCTGAACTTTACTGCGCGCTTCGCTCAGCGCTGCGCTGTAGCCTTGATCAAATACTGCCGGCACTTCCAACTCCTGCACCAACTGACGGATGGGATCTTCGATGGCCAGTAACTGCTGTTCGGCAAGCTGCTGCTTCTGGCCATCCTTACTCTGTGCTTGTTCAATCAATCGCGCCAAGTACTGCGCGTGTTTGGCTTCATACGCCGCTTGCGTCGCCAAACGTTTAGGTTCCGCCAATTCGTAACGACTGCGCGTTAAGTGCTGATCGGCCAGCGTCAGTTGTTGTTGGGCCACGGCAAAACTGCGCGGCGCGTACTCGGGCACGCGCGCCGTCTGTGCCTTGGCAATTAAATCGCGCGCTTCGTTCAGCACGCCGTCTTTGATGGCTTGCAGTTCCACGTCGCGTAACAACACTTCGGCTTCCGCGCCTTTGCTACGCGCATCGTCCAGGTCATTGCCTTCGACCTCCGCCACTGCCTGCTTGAAGCGTTGCTCAGCTTTGTTCCACGCCTCGCTCTGCAATGTGGGCGCACCGGCGCTCAACGCATCGTCGTAGGCCTTGATGACGGTTTGCAGCGTCTTATTGCTTTGCGCGATTACCTGTTCAGTCTTGGTGATGGCCTGCTGCGTCTCGGCTTGCTTTTTTTGTTGGCGCTCGGGCTTGGCGTTGCCGGCAACCTCTTTTTCCAGCGCTTTCAACGCATCGTTCGCACTGACGTAAGCGCGCGGCGCGAGTAATTCAGCGCGAGCTGCTTTGGCTTGATCGAGTGAACTGCGCAACGGGGCTACTACATCATTACCACTCTGCGCCAACACCATGCCGGTGAACAACAGTGCCGCGCCGATGCTTAAGAATCTATAAATCTGCATTGTTTGATGTGTCTATTTCAAATACCAAAGCCACAGACATCTCGACGCCGCTCGATGACCGGATGCTTAAGTTCGGTAATCAAGTCGAGATGCCAACGAAAATAATCAGGGCCTTACCTGTCCCGAGCCTCTTACGACATATTTATAGCTGGTAAGTTGCTCCACACCCACCGGACCACGCGCATGGAACTTGTCGGTGGAGATGCCGATTTCCGCGCCCATACCGAACTCGCCGCCATCGGCAAACTGCGTTGAAGCGTTGTGCAACACGATGGCGCTATCCACACCATTCAAGAAACGCTCGGCCGTCTGTTGATTGGCGGTAACAATGGCTTCGGTGTGCGCCGAACCATACTGGGTGATGTGCGCAATCGCCGCATCGACATCGTCCACTACCCGTGCAGCGATGATGGAATCCAAATACTCGGTAGACCAATCTTCTTCGGTGGCGGGTTTCACACGGGCATCCAACTGCTGCACGGTGCGATCACCGCGCACCTCGCAGCCGGCGTCCAACAGCATCGTCACCACTGGCGCGGCCAGCGTCTTAACACCGGCGCGATCGAACAACACGGTTTCGGCCGCACCGCAAATACCGGTGCGACGCAGCTTGGCGTTTTTCACGATCTCGCGCGCCATGTTCACATCGGCATCGCGATCCACATACACATGGCAGTTGCCTTCCAGGTGACCAATCACGGGCACTCGTGCGTCTTGTTGCACACGCTGAATCAGGCTCTTGCCGCCGCGCGGCACAATCACGTCGACATAGTCAGTCATGCCGGCCAGCAGGTAGCCCACCGCGGCGCGATCCGTGGTCGGCACCATTTGCACCGCCGCTTCCGGCAGACCGGCGGCTTTCAAGCCATCGACCAGGCAAGCATGAATGGCGCGACTAGAGTGATAGCTTTCCGAACCGCCGCGCAGAATCACGGCATTGCCCGACTTCAGGCACAACGCACCGGCATCGGCGGTGACATTGGGGCGGCTCTCGTAAATGATGCCGATCACGCCCAGCGGCACACGCACGCGCTGAATAGTCATGCCGTTGGGGCGGGTCCACTCGGCGATCATCGTGCCGATGGGGTCGGCCAATTGCAGAATATCGTCAATACCCTTGGCCATGGCTTCAATACGCTTGGCGTCCAGCAGCAAGCGATCCAACAACGCCGCAGTCAAGTTACGTTCGCGGGCGGACGTCATGTCCTTGGCATTGGCCTCCAGAATCTCGGCGCTACACTGGCGGATCGCTGCCGCGGCGGCCGCCAGGGCGCGATTCTTGGTAGCGGTATCGGCCTGGGCCAGTATCCGTGCTGCTGCCACAGCAGCACGGCCAATCGGCTCCATCACCGCGCCGATTTGAGCGAGGGAAGCAGTTGAATTAGCAGGGGCTGTGGCGGACATGGCAGCGCTCTCAACATAGAACAGGCGGCCATTGTAGCGGCACAGCACCGCCGTAGGGGCAGACCAATGTGTCTGTCCTGGTTTGCGTCATCGACGGGAACGGGTGGACACATCGGTCCGCCCCTACAACTTACCAACTGCCCGAAACCTCTCTTGAATTTGTTTGTCCTATCCCCATACTTTATTGGCCATACTTTTGCAGCCTCGCACTAATTAGGGTTCTTACCTCCATGAAACGCATTTTGCTGTTTGTCATTACCAACCTGGCGATTGTGTTTGTCCTGAACATCGTCCTGCACCTACTGGGGGTGGATCAGTTGCTGGCCGCCAACGGCAGTGATTTGAACATCACCAACCTGCTGATTTTCTCAGCGGTGTTCGGTTTTGCCGGTTCGTTGTTTTCGTTGGCCATTTCCAAATGGTCGGCCAAGCGCATGATGGGCGTACAGGTTATCGACCAGCCGCGAACTCCCCGCGAAATATGGCTGGTGAACACCGTACAGCGCCACGCCCAGGCGGCCGGCATCGGCATGCCCGAAGTCGGCATTTTCGATTCCCCGGAAATGAATGCCTTCGCCACCGGCGCGCGACGCGACGCCGCCCTGGTTGCCGTGAGCAGCGGCCTGCTCAACAGCATGTCGCAGGCCGAAGCCGAAGCCGTGGTCGGTCATGAGATTAGTCACGTCGCTAACGGCGACATGGTGACGCTGGCGCTGATTCAAGGCGTGGTGAACACCTTTGTGATTTTCCTGTCGCGCGTCATCGGCCACACCGTCGACAAAGTGATTTTCAAAACCCAACGCGGCTATGGCCCGGCGTACATGATCACCATCATCGTCAGCCAGATTGTGCTCGGCATTCTGGCCAGCACGATCGTCATGTGGTTCTCGCGTCAGCGTGAATTCCGCGCCGACAGCGGCGGCGCCACACTGGCCGGTCGCAGCAACATGATCGCCGCGTTGCAACGCTTACAGAATCGTCACAGCGAAGTCGCTCTGCCCGAAAAGATGGCCGCTTTCGGCATCTCCGGCGGCAAGGGTATCAGCCGCTTGTTCATGACCCACCCGCCGTTGGAAGAGCGTATTGAGGCGTTGCGGAACGCGCAGTAGGCCCAGCCGGAACTTGCGAAGACTGTAGGGGCGGACCTGTGTGTCCGCCCTTCTTGTTTGCACCACACTGCACCCCAGATGGGCAGACACACAGGTCTGCCCCTACAACGGCGACGCTGATGTCCACACCCCACCACACCGCCATTGTCTGGTTCCGTCGCGATCTGCGTCTTGCTGATAACCCAGCGCTAACTCAGGCACTGAGCGAAGCCGAACACGTCATTCCAGTGTTCATTCACGCGCCCGATGAAGAAGCGCCGTGGTCGCCAGGCGCAGCCAGTCGTTGGTGGCTGCATCACTCACTGACTACCTTGCGCAAGACACTTGAGAAACTTGGTTCGAGTTTGATCATTCGACAAGGTGCAAGCCTCGATACGCTGCAACAACTCATCAAAGAAACTGGCGCGACATTGGTGTGTTGGAATCGTTTGTATGAGCCGGCAGAGATCGCACGCGACAAGCACATCAAAGTAACACTCAAAGACCAAGGCGTTGCAGTCAGTAGCCACAACGCCGCCTTGTTGTTTGAACCGTGGGAAGTACGCAACCAACACGACAAACCGTTTCGCGTCTTTACGCCATTCTGGAAACATTGCCAGACTCGTCTAGCGCAGCAGCCGCTGCCCTTATCAACACCCACCGCACTGCCACCCGTTGCGAAGTCATTGCTATCGCTATCGCTGGATACACTTGAACTGCTGCCGCGTATTCCGTGGGATACCGGGATGCGTGAGCATTGGCAACCGGGCGAAACCGGCGCGCACCAACAACTGCAAGCTTTCATTGACGATGCAGTTCAACACTACGCTACCGAACGTGATCGCCCGGACAAACGCGGCACGTCATTGCTATCACCCTATCTGCACTGCGGTGACATCAGCCCGCGACAGATCGTAGCGGAACTCAGCGCACAAGGTATTGCCGCAGAAGCCTATGTGCGCGAACTGGGTTGGCGTGAATTTGCGCATCACCTGCTTTATCACTTTCCGCACACAACTGATAAGCCGCTAGATGTGCGCTTTGAAAATTTCGCATGGGATAAAAACACTGCCGCACTGAAAGCCTGGCAGCGCGGCCAAACCGG
>JANMSB010000436.1:0-15892 GCA_031388915.1 Pseudomonadota bacterium
TCGCCGTTACCGGGTGATCGGCGCGCAACAGGCTCGTGAACGTATCAACGAACAATGTCTGTTGAAAAAAATTGTGCTTCTTAAGATCGGGAAAATACCCGATCGCCAGATCGATCGTGCCGGCTTCTAATCCATTCTCGATCTCGCTTGCGGGCAGGCTTACTGAACGCACTGTGACCTTGGGCGCTAGACGCCGCAGCTCTTTGAGTATGGCAGGTAGGAACACTACTTCGCCGACATCGGAGAGCGCGAGGGTGATGATTTGATGAGCCGTGCTCGCGTCGAACTCATGCGTCGCCACGATGTCGGCGCCAATTCGAATGAGCACCGAGCGCGCCGATTCAATGAGGGTGGCGGCCCGGGGCGTGGGCTGCATATTGTTGCCGGATCTTACAAACAGCGGGTCATTGAAAAACTCTCGCAATTTGGCAAGCGCAACGCTTACTGCTGGCTGGCTCTTGTGAAGAGCAAGTGCCGCACCGCTCACGCTACGTCTTTCATCGAGCGCCACCAGCACGTAGAGAAGATTCAGATCTAGTTCGGTCAAGGTGGAGCATTGAGCATGAAGCATGTAGGGTAATCGTTCCTTTGCGAGTGATCATGTCATCATTCGTTGATGCAGGGCTTCCCAAGAGTTGATGGTATGGCGTTAAATAGCTACGGCTATTCGCCTCAAACGATCAGAAAACTGTCCTCAATTCCCCACTCGTCTCGCTACGATCACCTAAGTCGGAAAGGCTGCCAGAGCTGTGGCTAGCTGTACGACCACTGCATCGAATCAACCGACGTCTCAGCATGAAATATCGTGCCTACTTTAACCTGCAAACGGCGAACAACGACTAACTGCCGTGCAAATACACTTTATTCGAAATTCTGTATGGCTTCGGGTAGTGAGTAGAACATAATCATCGAGCCAAGAATTTAGACAATCATTGATCCAGTCTATGCTCGGTATCTCAACATAAAAAATGAAAAGAGCTTCGCGCCTTCACTCCCCAAGCGCGGATGAGTGTGTACAGGGGGGGATATAAATGAGGAAAAAAAACCATGAAAATCGAACGCAATGCATCGATGTCGAAAGCGGTACCCTCGATCAGAGAACTGACGGCTAACGAGATCCGTGTGGTCGGTGGTGGCGCCGCAGCCAGCACTGGCGGCGGCGCAGCCAGCACCAGCGGCGGTAAGAAGAAGAAGAAGGGCGGTGCAGCCAACAGCGACTCAGGCGGCGCAAGGGCTGGATAAAGTTAGGCACTCAACCGAGGCGGCGTATGCGTCGCCTCGGTTGGCCACCAATGGCTCGTGGTGTGGCAATGGTGGGTCGTGCCCAGACCGATCAACCATCGCAGGTAACCGATCTGCTGCGCTCGGGACTAGCCACCACACGGCCGTCTTCGATGACGATGACACGCTCCGCCATTGCAATCGTCTCGGGCCGGTGGGCAACGATCACTCGCGTGAGCTGCATAGCCCGCACTGCCTCGTTAACCGCACGTTCGTTAAGCAGATCCAGGTGACTGGTCGCTTCATCGAGCACCAAAATGCGCGGCTGTTTGTACAACGCCCGCGCCAGCAAAATACGCTGAACTTGTCCACCCGATAATCCAGTACCCAGATTGCCGACCAACGTTTCGTATCCCATGGGCATCTCGAGTATGTCAGCGTCGATGGCAGCCAAGCGCGCGCACTCCGCGATGCGTTCCAGGTCAGGGGTTGAATCAAAAAAACAAATATTGTCGGCAAGCGAGCCCGAGAACAGCCGGTCATCCTGCATCACCGTACCCACCAGCCGGCGGTGATTGGTTAGGCCTAAGCGTCGTAATGGGATGCCGCCCGTCAGCACTTCGCCGGTGTCCGGCTGCAACAATCCCAACATGATCTTGACCAGCGTCGTCTTGCCGCCGCCGGAAGGCCCGGCGATGGCAACGCATTCGCCGGGTTCGATGCGTAAGTCGATATTGCGCAGCACATCCGGCTCGTTGGCGGCATAACGAAACGAGACACCGCGCAACTCAATAGCCGGATTGATGTCGCCATCGATCTCGTCCTGGTCGTTGTCCTCTACTGTCGAGTAAACGATGTCGGCCACCCGCTCTGCATGTACACCCAGCATGCGTAGCTCGAACAGCGTATCCACCAACGCCGCAATGCGCATCGCGAATTGCTCCTTGTAGGCGAGATAGGCGAATAACATGCCGACCGTGAAGCGCTGCTGCATCACCAGCAACGCGGCGAGCCAGATGACGACGACTCGCTCGCTGCCAAACATCAATTTGTTGGCGGTGTCGTTAACGATAGCGAGCTTGTCGGCCACCAGCTGCGCGCGGAACTGCTCTGCCACCATATTGAGCCAGCCGATGCGGCGTTCTTCGATGCGGTCGAACAGCTTGACGCTCTGCATGCCGGTGGCTGTTTCCATGAAATGGGTCTGCTGCTTCGCCTCGTGCACGATCATGCTGGCTATTGCCGAGCGTCCGGCGCGAAACAAGCCAGCCCGTAGCAGCAGGTAGCCGGCCACCGGCAGCAGTGAGACAGAGGCCAGCAACGGGCTGTACAAAAACATCATTGCCAGCATGCCGATGGCCAGCAAGCCATCGAGTGCCGTTTGTACGAAGCTGGTCGTCACCGTTCGCTGAATCGTGTCGATTGAACCGAAGCAGGACATGATGTGGCCGACATGACGTTTCTCGAAATACGCCATCGGTAAGCGCACCAAGTGCGAAAACACATTGCCGAGCCATTGGAAGCTCATTGAGGTATTCAGGATGACCACGAACCAACTGCGCGCGGCGCCGATGAGTGCCTGCAGCACGATCAGTCCCAGACAGCCAATACCAATCACCGTCAACAGATTGCGATCAGCCGTCATCAGTACGTGATCGATAGTCCACTGCAACTGGAATGGCAGCAACACCGCGAACACTTCGAGCACCAGACCGAGCACTAACACCTGAAGCAGCCCACGGCGCAGTCCGATCACTGTGCCCAGCAGCGTTCTCAAACGAATGCGCTGAGTAGCATCGACCGGCTTGAACGACGAGGTGGGCCGAGCCTCCAGCACCACGCCGGTGAAGTGCAACGAGAATTCGTCGAGCGCAATAGTGCGAACACCCACTGCGGGATCGTGAATCACCGCGACTCTTGCTGTGACGGATGCCAGCACGACAAAGTGGTTCATATCCCAATGAATGACGCAGGGCAGCGCCAGTTGCGGCAGATGCTCCATTTCCACGCGCAGTGGCCGCGTTTCCAAGTCGAGCGCGCGCGCAACGCGAATCAAACTCTCCAACGTGGCGCCCTTGCGCGACACCGAGAAGCGTTGTCGTAAGGTTGCAAGATCGGTGCGATGACCGTGATAAACGGCGAGCATGGCTAGGCTCGCAAGCCCACACTCGGATTCCTCCGACTGCAGGATGATGGGCAACCGACGTCGCAATCGCAGCCACGCAAATACGGAGTCGCTCACTCGCTTTGATCCTGTGCTGTTGTTTGCCGGAACGGTTCGAGTATCCATTCGATCAGTCGTCGGCGCTCGAGCAGCAACGTGGCATCCACCTGTAAGCCGGGTTGTAAGACATGCGTTGTGCCGTTCGCCTGCAGCGTCGGGGATTGCAACCTAACCCATACACGACTGGTGGCGGTGTCCGCGCTAGTACCGGAGTCAATCGCCACGACCTGGCCTGCATGCACCCCGAAACGTTGGTACGGGTAAGCCGCGTAGCGCAGCGACACACTCGTACCCACCTGCACTAATGACATCGCGCGGTGGGGCACATCAAGTTGCGCTTGCAGCTCATCTCCTGCCAGCCTGCGATCCAGCCGCAATACACCGGACGCCTGTTCAGTGCGATTGATACTGCCTATGCATAAGAACGCCAGCACAGCCACGCACACTGCGCACGCACCGAAGGTGATCGCAGCGAACGATGCGGGACGCCACAACACAATGGCGCCATGCAGGCGCTGGCGGTGATGTTGCATTGCCTGTTGGCGGAACAGATCCGATTGCTTAGTCGACATGAAAGACTCCGGTAATCGACACTCGCGGTCGACAGTCCGCGTTGACATCGACGCGCATCAGATGACGGCGATGATCGCCCTCACGCAACCAAAACGTCGCGATCCATTTTTCGCCTGCTTCAACCGGCGCTCCAGCATGCAGATTGGACGGATTGATGCGTCCGTCGGGTTCGTGACTCAGGAAGTAAGCAGCGGCACCGCGCTTGGGACGCAGTTGCAGGCCGAGCTTCGGAAATACCGTCGCCCCGCCCGCTTCAACCTCATTGAGGTAGACGATCAGTGTGGCCAGTCGCTGACCGCCCTGCTTGTAGTGCGTGACCGTCAGCGAGTCGATGTTCGAGACGGGCCAGCGCAGCAGTTGCGATACGCGCTGTTCTACGATTGCTACCATCGCGGCATCGCCTTCCGTAGAAATTCCTCAACCATCGAGAAAGCGTCCTGCGGCACGTGTTCTACAGCAGCATCCATCTCACTTCTCATACGTAACTGAAAAATTCAGCTTCATTCACGGACCCACAGTCTGATGCGACCAGTAGACCGAGAGTTATGTACTGCTCATCGACCAAGCCAGGTCATCCTCGGCTTAGCGCTCTGGGCCTCGTAGGCTCGGGCCCGACTTGGCGCCGCTGACGAGGACCACTCCCCTGCCGTCCAGCAACCGATCATCTGCGCACCGACTTTTCCTTCGCGCTTCACTTCAGAGCTCTTCGCCGGCTCGTTGTTACTGCTGATCGATTTGGATTTATCGCTCATCGTCTCACTCTTTATATCATCCCCTTACCAGTATCCAAGTTGCGCTCCGGTGGAAAAGAAAGCGAAACCTCCTATCAACTTACATGTCGCCTATTATCCTGGTCAGCCTTCAGTGCAGAGCATGCTCAGTAGATCGCAGCGAGAGAAATTGTTCACATAGGTGAGTTGCATCGCTTCACGCTTTGCACCGCATCAAGCAACCCACACTGTGTTATTCATCGTTATAAATCGTTGTGCACACGTCGGTAGCCAAAGACTACTGCCGACGGTTGGCTTTAAGATAGCCGCATTACAAATACACTCTATTCGAACCCCGAGTGGCGATGGGGCGCGGGGAATTGCTGCGGCCC
Organism: Pseudomonadota bacterium; assembly: GCA_031388915.1. Classification (GTDB taxonomy): domain Bacteria; phylum Pseudomonadota; class Gammaproteobacteria; order Steroidobacterales; family Steroidobacteraceae; genus CAILZL01. The sequence goes on from JANMSB010000436.1 coordinate 5,121, forward strand.
GTACGCATCGTAAACTGACCAACCAGCAGCGATTCAATCAAGCCGCCTGAGCAGTAGCAGTCTCCTTATCTTATAACTAAAGCGTTTTGTCCGGCTTGACGTGAAGCACGACAGCGCCGTCCATGACTCTGAAACCGGCGTGACCATTAAGCCCACTTTGCACATCGCCTAACAGCCTGTTCACGCTCTCGCAGCGACAAAAATATCGTCATGCAGCAGCCATTGACGCCTCCACCAGCATCAATGCATCGAGCGCCACAGCGCCCTCTCCCTGTGGATAAGCGATCACCGGATTAAGATCGATCTCGCGAATGGTCGGCTCAGCCAGTAACAGTCGACCGATACGCGCGATAAGTTCTGCAACCGCAGCAACATCCAATGCCGGTGAGCCGCGAAAGCCACGTAGCAGCGCGCCGCTCTTTAGCATGTGCAGTTCACGCACGATGCCGTCGATAGTCAGATCCGCAGGCAGCAGACGCACGTCTTGCAGAATCTCTGCTTGTACACCACCGAAGCCGGCCAGAATCACCGGACCCCATTCGGGATCGTTGCGTGCGCCGACAATCAACTCCACACCGCGCTTGCCCATTGTTTCAAGCAGTACACCATCCAACGTTAAGCCGGGACGATGCTTGGCAATGTTGGCATGCAAACGCGCCCAGCCTTCCGCTAGTTGCGTTGCATCGTTCAAGCCCAACACCACGCCACCGGCATCGCTCTTGTGAGAGAGGTCGGCAGACTGTGCCTTGAGCACGACGGGAAAACCAATTTGCTTTGCCGCTGCTTGCGCATCTTCCAGACTAGTGACGAAGCGTCCGGAGGGAAATGAAATACCTAACGGCGCCAGCAATTGTTTGGCGCGATACTCAGCCACCACGCCGATGGGAGGTCGCTCGGCAAGCGGCGTTGGCGAAGCATGCGACACCATCAAGTCGCGAGTGGCCAAGGCGCTGAAACGCGCTACGGCACGCAGCGCGCGATCCGGCGATGAAAAATATGGCACGCCCAACGCACGCAATTGTGCGATGTACTGCGGCGGCACTGCCGCGCCTTCATCCAGGCCTGCAAAAATCACCGGCTTGCTCGGCTTCAGATCCTGCACCGCTGCAATGATTGAAGGGAATTTGATATTCGAAGTAGTTGCATCGGTTTGGATGACGCCGAATACCACACTACCAAAACGATCATCCTGTAACAGCGCCGACAATGTACGGCGATACAAATCGGGATCCACCAGCGCTTGCGCGGTGAGATCGGCAGGGTTGCTCACCGGCACAAACGCCGGCATCGCCGCACGCAGCAACGGCGCGTTGTCGTCGGTGAGCGTCGGCAGCGCTAGCCCCACTTGTTCGCACAAATCCAAGGTCAGGGCCTTGAATGCGCCGGATTCGGTCAACACTGCCGCGCCGCCGGCTGGCATCGTTGTGCAACGCAGTGCGATTTCCAGCAAGTCGCCTAACTCTTCCAAGTTCTCGGCCAGCAGTACGCCTTGACGTTCGACTAGCGTGCGCATGACGGCGTAGTCACCCGCCATGGCGCCGGTATGCGTCGCGGCAGATTCGCGCGCCGCGCTGCTACGACCGGGATGCAGCAACACAATTTGCTTACCCTTGCTACGCGCAGCGTGCGCTAACGCCAAAAAGCGACGCGGCTGACGGAACTGTTCGACGATCATGCCGATGACTCGCGTATGCGGATCGTCAAGCAAGTAGCCGATGTAATCTTCCACGCCGCTGACGGCTTCATTGCCGGTGGAAATGGAATACGACACACCCAACTCGCGACTGGTCAGCATCACGCTCAACACGGCAGCCATCGCGCCGCTCTGCGAGACGATGCCGATGCCCTGCCGACCATTGAGCGCGATTGCCGGTGTTTCCACAAAGGTCAGCGCGACGCTGTCGACGTAATTCACCAGCCCCAAACAATTCGGTCCTTCGATGACCATGCCGCTGTCGGCGGCGATGCGCGCAATTTCACGCTGCTCGCTAAGACCTTGTTCACCGCCCTCGGCGAAGCCGGCGGAAAAAATAATGGCAGCGCCGACTTGGCGGCGCGCCAACGCTTTAACTGTCTCCAACACCGCCACGCGAGGAATCGCCAGCACCGCCACATCAACACCCAACGGCAAGTCATCGACCGACTTCAGGCAGGGCCGCTGGCCAATCCGATCACGATTGGGATTGATGAGATGAATATCTCCCGCAAACCCCATGCGATCCAGATTAGCGATGGCTGATGCGCCTAACGCACCGGGTGTCGCAGAGGCACCCACCACCGCCACGGACTGTGGCTTGAGCAAGCGCTCGATTGCACGCGCATCAAATCGAGCGCTGTTGGGCGTGGCGGCCATGACTATGTCCCCGTTACTTCTTCGTTGCTTGGCCGTGCTTGGACTTGTCGTAAGCGCCTAAGCCCGGCTTGTAGGTCTTATCGTCAATGAACTGCTTGATACCTTCTTTGCGGCCATCATTGTCGTAAAAGTTGGCGGCTTCCTGGGCGCGAATCAGATAGTCCTCGGCATTGTCGAAGGTCATTTCTCCGACGCGCCGCACGGCGTCCTTGGTTGCTTTAAGGGCTACAGGATTCTTCTGCAACAAGATGCGCGCCACTTGCTCAACGCGAGTTTGCAATTGCGCGAGCGGGTGCGCTTCATTTACCAAGCCCCATTCTGCCGCAGTACGGCCATCGATGTTTTCGCCCATCATCGCGTGATACATGGTGCGACGGAAAGACATCAATTCAGTGGCGATTTTGGTCGCGTTGCCGCCGGGCAGAATACCCCAGTTGATTTCGGACAAACCGAATTGTGCGTCTTCGGCGGCAAACGCCAAATCGCAACTAAACAACGGACCATAACCGCCGCCGAAACACCAGCCATTGACCATGGCAATGGTGGGCTTTTGATACCAACGCAGCCGACGCCACCAGCCATAGGATTCGCGCTGTGCAGCGCGCGTGCCGCTCAGGCCCTGGGATTCGGTCTCGCGGAAATACTCTTTCAAGTCCATACCCGCCGACCAGGCAGTGCCTTCGCCGGACAGCACCAGCACACCGACATCGCTGCGAAACTCCAACTCATCAAGCACGCGCAACATTTGCCGATTGAGTTTCGGGCTCATGCAATTGCGCTTCTCGGGGCGATTGAATTTCACCCAGGCAATGCCATCGCGTACTTCGAAGGCAACGGTATCCGCTTCGGCACGGTCGGCAGGTTTGGTTTCGGTGGTCATTGATGAATCCTCGATGTGTTCTTTAACAAGACAAGGGGCAGTTCATGCACTGCCTGAGTACTTAGGTAAGGCAATTTAGGGAAGGTCTAATTAATCTGTCATTTCAAACGCAGTGAGAAATCTTTCTAAATCACCTGCAAGATTTCTCCCTTCGGTCGAAATGACAGCAGTGGGTTAATCAAACCTTCCTTAGATAGGAAAATGGCCCGGCAGGGTTTCCATGGTGATCCAGCGCAGTTCGGTAAATGAATCGATGCCGGCTTTGCCACCGAAGCGACCATAGCCGGAGGCGCCCACACCACCGAATGGCATTTGTGCTTCGTCATGCACTGTTGGACCGTTTACATGACACATGCCGGAACGAATCTGGCGCGCCACGCGCAGGCCGCGCGCTGTGTCGCGCGTAAATACCGCGGCCGACAAGCCATATTCGCTGTCGTTGGCCAGACGAATAGCATCGGCCTCATCCTTGGCGCGAATCACCGCCACCACCGGCCCGAAACTTTCGTCACGATACAAATTCATCGCCGAGGTGACGCCATCGACCACGGTGGCCGGCATCAACACGCTGTCGGCCTTACCGCCGGCAATTAACTTGGCACCCTTGGCGGTGGCATCGTCGATGAGTGCATTCACATGCGTCACGGTTTTGCGATCCACCACTGCGCCCAATGGCGTCTTGCCTTCGCGCGGATCGCCAGTGGCCATCGACTGCGCCTTGGCCGCAAAGCGTTTGTTGAATTCAGCTGCTACTGACTCGACCACGATGATGCGTTCGGTGGACATGCAGATCTGACCTTGATTCATGAAAGCGCCGAATGCCGCGGCTTTCACCGCTTCATCCAGATCGGCATCTTCCAGAACGAGCAACGGCGCCTTGCCGCCCAATTCAAGCAGACAGGGCTTTAAATGCTCTGCTGCACGCTTGGCGATGATTCTGCCGACGGCAGTCGAACCGGTGAAATTAATACGCTTAACAGCTTTGTGATCGATCAGTGCGCCGACCACTACTCCTGCATCCTGCGGCGCGTTAGTGACAACGTTGACCACGCCTGGTGGGAAACCAGCCTCAGCAAAGGCTTCAACAATCAAGCCATGCGTACGCGGACACGTTTCCGAGGCTTTCAAAATAACCGAGTTACCGCATGCCAACGGCACGGCAATGGCGCGTACGCCGAGAATTATCGGCGCATTCCACGGCGCAATGCCCAACACCACGCCCACCGGCTCACGCAACGCCATGGCTAGACAGCCGGGCCTGTCGGACGGAATCACCTCACCGCTAATCTGGGTGGTGATGGCCGCCGCCTCGCGCAGCATGTTCGCCGCCAACATCAAATTGAACATGGCCCAACCGGCGGTCGCGCCGACTTCCGCCATCATGGCTTGTACGAAATCGTCCTTGCGCGCTTCAAGCGCTGCTGCCGCTTTCATCAATGTGCCACGACGTGCGGTGGGACCCATGACGGACCACGCCGCAAAGCCTTTATCCGCTTGATCTGCCACTGCAGATGCCTCAGCCGCTGTCATGGCTTTGGCTGTGCTGGCCGTTTGATTGGTAATAGGATTAATACGTTCGAAATTCATAACGCCTCCCGCCTGATTCTGACCATTGTTCTTGGATATCGTATTTGGACATCATATCGCAATTGCTATACAATATAGCAATCAGCCAATTATTGAGCAAGCGTAATTACCGAGATACTCGCCGTGCCCATTGATCCATTGGAAAACTATCCGGGGTATTCCCTGCGGCGCGCCTCTGCCGCCAACATGACAAAACTGGCGCGACGGTTTGCCGCTCTCGATTTGCGGCCCACTGAAGCCAGCGTGTTGATGGTAATCGACGCCAACCCCAACATTACACAAAGCGAAATTGGTCGCATGCTCGACATCGCCAGCGCCAACATGGCGCCGTTGGTGTCGCGGTTTGCTGACCGCGAGCTGATCGAACGTCAGCCGGTCGATGGTCGTTCGCATGGATTGGCGCTCACCAGTACGGGTCGCGGCGTTACCGCCAAGGTAAAAAAAGCGGTGGCCGCTCACGAAGAAGAACTGCTATCCAAAATTCCGGCAGCGCAGCGCAAGATATTTCTCGCCGCGCTACGCACGCTGTGGAGCGAAGACTGATCTGATTTACTCGTCATTTCGAACGCAGTGAGAAATCCTGCTTTGCTGCGTATACACAAGATCAAGCACTTGCAAGATTTCCCCTTCGGTCGAAATGACAGCCGTGGGTTATTTGACCTTCCTTAGAACGAATGGCGCTTACTTAAGCCATCAATGTCAGGCAGCGTCCCTTCCCCCGTTCGACGGGGGAAGCTCCTGTGCATCCATGCACCCGCTGCATTTGCATGTCCTATGCATCAGAAAGACAGGATGGGGGCAAAGCTCAGATGCTGCGGGCTGTTGAAGCGTCGGAGTGCCCCCACCCCAACCCTCTGCCGTGCAGGAGGCACAAATGGTGCGAGCGCAGGGATGCGCTGGAGCAGCCCCCGCTAGCGGGGGAGGGAGTTCGTACGGCTTAAGCGCTTTTTCTTGCCGTTTTGCCTTGCACTGCATCCCTTGATCAAGATCGTGAACAGGCTCTTACGAGTCACAATCAAGTAAAGTTTTCAGTATCGATTTCCACCTGTGTGGCCGGCGGATATCGTTCACCCACCACCCTACTCGGCGTAAACAGCATATTCAGTCGCGCAATCATGGCCGCTGAAAGCTCAATAGCATCGGCCGCAAGATTCTCTTCGAGGTGTTCGAGGCTGCGCGTGCCGGGAATGGGGATGACATCGGCGCCTTGCGCGAGCAGCCACGCCAAGGCCAGTTGCCCCGGCGTGCAGCCGAGTTCTTGGGCGATGCCAATGTATTCACTGAGGAGCGGACCGTTCGTGTTGAAACAAGTCGCTTGAAACCGCGGCATCGCGCGACGAATATCCTTGTCGGCAAAGTGTTCGACGTCGCGCAGCTTGCCGGTCAACCAACCGCGGCCGAGCGGACTGAACGCCACGAAGCGCGCGCCGATGTCGTGACAGGCTTTCAGCCCAGCGATTTCCGGGTTGCGGGTCCATAGCGAATACTCGCTCTGCACAGCGGCGATGGGATGCACGGCGTGGGCTCGCTTAAGCGTTTGCGCTGAGACTTCAGAGAGTCCAAGCGCTCGCACCTTGCCTTCGCGCACCAGCTCCGCCATGGCGCCGATGCTCTCCTCTATCGGCACTTGTTTGTCCCATCGATGCAGATAAAAGAGATCGATCACGTCGGTGCGTAAGCGCCGCAAACTTTGCTCACACCCTGCCTTGATGGCAGCGGGTCTGCCGTCAATCACGCGCTTGCCGTTCACACCATACATACCGCCCTTGGTGGCCAGCGTGAACTTCGAACGATGAGGTGACAGTACTTCACCCAGCAGTTCCTCGTTCGCTCCAAATCCGTATAACGCTGCAGTATCGAAATGCGTTACGCCCAGATCAAGCGCGCGCAGTAGCAATGCTTTTGCCGCTTCGAAAGGTGGCGGCTCGTCGTATGCATGACTCAGGTTCATGCAGCCCAAGCCGAGCGCCGACACAGTAAACGGACCGATGGTTCGTTGCTGCAGCATCGACTGATCAGCCCGCAGCGTTGAGCTGTTGCTCCAATTGATGCAGCGTGCGGTAGCAAGGCAGCACCTGCGCGACACTGGCATTGGGTTCGCGTTTCTCGCGAATAGCCGCAAAAAATTCTCGATCCTGTAGCTCAATGCCGTTCATCGACACATCTACCTTGGATACGTCGATTTTTTCTTCCTTGCCATTAACCAAGTCATCGTAGCGGGCAATGTACGTGCCGTTATCGCAGATGTACCGGAAGAACGTACCCAGCGGTCCGTCATTATTGAACGAAAGGCTGAGCGTGCAGACAGCACCGGTACTCGACTTCAACTGGATCGACATATCCATAGCGATGCCCAATGCGGGGTGAATAGGTCCTTGAACCGCATTGGCTTGCACAATCTCGCCGCCCGCTTGATAGGCAAACAGATCTACCGTGTGGGCGGCGTGATGCCACAACAGATGATCCGTCCAGCTACGCGGTTGGCCGAGCGCATTCATGTTGGTGCGACGGAAAAAATACGTCTGCACATCCATCTGCTGAACCTTGATCTCCCCTGCCCTGATTTTCTGGTGGATGAATTGGTGGCTGGGATTGAAGCGACGCGTATGACCGCACATGGCAATGAGGCCGGTTTGCTTCTGCATGTCCACCACGGCTTGCGCATCCTTGAGACTGTCGGCCAGCGGTATTTCAACCTGTACATGTTTGCCGGCTTTCAAGCAGGCAAGCGTCTGCGCCGCGTGCATTTGCGTCGGCGTGCACAGAATAACGGCATCGACTTCTTTCAGCGCAAGACTGTCGGCGAGATCGGTCGTGACATGGGCGATGCCATATTTCTTCGCGACCTCCTGGGTCTTGTCGAGTTCGCGGCTCACCAGCGACACCACTTCGACATCGGGAATGAGCTTGATCGCATCCAGATGCTTGATGCCGAAGGCGCCGGCGCCTGCCAGCGCGACTTTAATCGTGCCGCTCATCAGTTGTTCTCCAGAATCAGATGCCCCACCGCCGTGTTCGACGCGGGCACATGATAAAAGCGATGGACGAGTCGTGGCGGGTGCTCACTCATGGCGCCACGGGCAATCAGCCACATCACCAATTCAATGCCTTCCGAGCCTGCCTCGCGCACATAGTCGATGTGGGGCCTGCGCGAGAGCTGGTCCGGATCGGCGATCAATTGATCGAGAAACGCATTGTCCCAGGGCTGGTTGATCAAGCCTGCGCGCGGGCCCTGCAATTGATGACTCATGCCGCCGGTGCCCCAGATCTGCACCTTGAGCGGGGCATCGAAAGACTCCACGGCTTTACGTATCGCCTTACCCAACAGGTAGCAACGTCGGCCAGAAGGCACTGGATACTGAACCACATTCACGGCAAACGGAATCACCGGACAAGGCCATGCCTGCGGCTGGCCGCACATCACGCTAAGCGGCACCGTCAGGCCATGATCCACAGCCATCTTATTGACGATGGTCAGATCGAAATCGTCTTGAATCACCGACTGCGCAATATGCGCGGCCAGTTCGGGATGCCCTTTCACCATGGGCACCGGTCGCGGCCCCCAACCTTCGTCAGCGGGTTGGTACTCGGCAGCACAACCGATGGCAAAGGTGGGAATCATATCCAGACTGAAAGCCGTGGCATGGTCGTTATAAACCAGAAAAATCACGTCAGGCGTGTTCTCTTTCATCCACGCCTTGGATGGCTCATAACCCTTGAACACCGGCTGCCAATACGGCTCGTTAGATTTGCCATTGTCCAACGCCGCACCGATAGCCGGCACATGCGAGGTGTAAACGCTTGCGGTAATCGTAGCCATTATTTTTTCTCTCCGAGGTAGCGATTGCCGTCGGGCGAGCGTCCGCCCTTCAACATCATTTGTGCGTATTCGTCCTGCGTCATGCCGGTCATGCTGGCCGCCATGTATTGGAAGCTCTTGCCATCGGTTGCGCCGATCTTGGCAAGAAAGTAGATGTTGCCACCCGATGCAATGCAGCGATTAAGGTCACGCGCCAACACCGCCTGCTTCTGTTCTTCAGTCATCGGCCACTCATCGAGGTAGGCGCGTTCGTTGGCTTTAAAGCGCTCGCGATTCTCCGCCTTCATCAGCGACATGCAGAACTGATTGAGGTGATAGCCTCTACGTGATTGATCCGCATCGAAGATGGTCGTCCCCGGAACGTCTTGGTAAGGTTTATCGAGTGCCATAATTTATCTCTCTTCGGGCCAATACAGGCGCATCGGATTATCGACAAGGAGTTTGTACTGCAATTCTACGGTGGGCGCGATATGCAGTATCCAGTCCACCAACAGGCCGTCATCGGGCATATGATTCTTCAGATTCGGATGCGGCCAGTCCGTTCCCCACAACACGCGATTGGGGAAAGTCTCCACCAACCGCCGCGCAAACGGAATCACATCCCGATAGACGTGTTGCTCACCGTGCAATGCAGAAGGGCCGGCAACGCTCAGTCGCTCAGGACAACTGACTTTGGACCAAATGTTCGTATGCCCACGCATCATACGCACAAACAGTTCGAACTCCGCCCCGTCCACCGGCTGGGTGACATCAGGTCGCCCCATGTGATCGACTACGACGGTGGTCGGCAACTTGGTGAAAAAATCCCAGAGTTCCGGCAAGTCAACGGCTTCGAAATAAACCACCACATGCCAGCCCAAGGGCGCAATGCGATGTGCAATTTCCATCAGCTCATCCTTGGGGGTGAAATCGACCAGGCGTTTGACAAAGTTAAAACGTGTGCCACGCACGCCAGCCTCATGCAGTCGATTGAGTTCTGCGTCGGTTACGGTTCGCTTGACAGTCGCTACACCACGCGCCTTGCCGTCTGAATGCAGCAGTGCATCGACCAGCGCACTATTGTCGCTGCCATGACACGTTGCCTGCACGATTACATTGCGCTCGAAGCCAAGCCGGTCACGCAATGCAAACAACTGATCCTTCGAGGCATCGCACGGTGTGTACTTACGCTCGGGCGCATACGGAAACTGCGCGCCTGGACCGAACACATGGCAATGCGCATCGACCGCACCCGCCGGCACCTTAAATCTAGGTGTGGATGGGTTCGGATAAAACGGCAGCCAACCCGGCGTCATCTGAAATTGCATTTCGCCCTCTTGAAATGTGGCTTGAAGTGGAGCACTCATAGCTAATCGATATACTTCAGACCGGCTTTTTCCAGTGTCTCGCGCATCTTGTACATATCCAATCCCAGCACGCCGCTGGCCAGCTTGGCGCGCTTCTCGGCTTCATTGTTCTCGCGCGCCTCTGCCGCGTCGGCAACCTGCTGCGCCACTGCCGCCGGCACCACCACCACACCGTCGTCATCACCAATTACTACATCGCCCGGATTAACCAAGGCACCGGCACACACCACCGGAATGTTCACCGAACCCAAGGTCGCCTTGATCGTACCCTTGGCGCTGATGGCTTTGGAGAACACCGGAAAATTCATCGCGGTCAGATCTTTGACATCGCGCACGCCGCCATCGATCACCAATCCCCGCGCGCCGCGCGCACGAAACGACGTTGCCAACAAATCACCGAAGAATCCATCCGTACACTCTGCAGTGCACGCTGCGATGACCACATCGCCGGGCTGAATCTGCTCAGCCACCACATGCATCATCCAGTTATCACCTGGATGCAGTAACACCGTAGCCGCCGTACCGCAGACATGGGCGCCAGTATAAATCGGTCGCATGAACGGCTTCATCAAGCCGACGCGGCCCATCGCTTCGTGAATCGTTGCCACCCCAAAGCGCGATAGTTTTTCCACCGCCGCTTGGTCCGCGCGTTGAATGTTGCGCTTCACCACACCTAAGGTATTCATAATCTATAACCCCCTTGTTCATAGCCCTTTGGCTTTGAGCGCTGCGTCCATACGCGGATACACGCGGCGCGCGTTGTGTTCGTACACATTGAGTTTGTCA
>JANMSB010000466.1:0-7181 GCA_031388915.1 Pseudomonadota bacterium
GTGCCGGAGATCAAAATTACTATCGGCAATTTGGCGGGTAGCTTGGCAGGCGTTACAGTCATTAATCCTGCACCACCACGCCACCATTGCCCTGGCGCACTTCACCAATGACAAACGCCGCTTCGCCCAGCGATTTCAGCAAGGCGATGGCGGGCTCAACATTCTGCTTGGCAACGCAAACGGTCATGCCCACGCCGCAGTTAAAGGTGCGCAGCATTTCGTGCTCGCTGATGTTGCCTTGCTGCTGCAGCCACTGAAATACCGGTGGCAGCGTCCAACTGCGGCGATTAATCACCACTTCCAAGCCTTCGGGCACCACGCGCGGAATATTTTCCAGCAAGCCGCCACCGGTGATGTGCGCCACGCCGTGCACCGGGAGTTTTTGCATCAAGGCCAAGACGTTCTTGACGTAGATGCGCGTTGGCGCGAGCAATGCGTCGTACAGCAAGCCATCGCCTAGCTGGGTGGTGGGCGTTGCGCCCGCGCGCGCTAACAATTTGCGGATCAACGAGTAGCCATTGGAATGCGGGCCCGATGAGGGCAGGGCGATCAACACATCGCCAGCCTGGGTCTTGCTGCCATCAATAATCGCGTCTTTTTCCACAATGCCCACCGAAAAGCCGGCCAAGTCATAATCGCCTTCGGCATACATGCCGGGCATTTCTGCGGTTTCACCGCCGATCAGCGCGCAACCGGCTTGTACGCAACCATCGACAATGCCCTTGATCACCGACTCGGCGACATCGACGCTGAGTTTGCCGGTGGCGTAGTAATCGAGAAAGAACAAGGGTTCGGCACCCTGGACCACCACATCGTTGACGCACATGCCCACCAAATCGATACCGATGGTGTCGTGACGACCGGTTTCGATGGCCAAGCGCAACTTGGTGCCCACACCATCGGTACCCGAGACCAACACCGGCTTGCGATAACGATCCACGGGCACTTCAAACAACGCGCCGAAGCCGCCCAGCCCGCCCATGACCTCCTTGCGCATGGAGCGTTTGACATGCGGCTTAATGCGCTCGACGAGAGCTTCACCCGCGTCGATATCGACGCCGGCATCGCGATAAGTCAGGGAGGGTTGGTCGGACATGCGGGACTCAGTAGGGCGTGTTGCAAGGTGTGGGCACCCGGTGGGTGGCCATCCGGGTGTGCTATTTTACACAGCCAACCCTGGCCCTGAATGCAAATCACGACATGCCCAACAACCTGTCAACAATCGCTTGCTCGATGACATGCTTGGTGGTGAAAGCAACGCCGCGACCCGCGTGGGCGCCGGCGTGCTTACTGCTGGCCTGTTTGCTAATGATCGGCTCGATTGCGCAAGCGATCACCGTGAGCGGTCTGTACGACGGCACGGTGCGCGTCACGGATCGTAGCGAAGGCGCCCGCGCCACGGCATTTATTGCCGCTTTGAATGTGGTCTTGACCAAGGTCAGCGGTCGTGGCGATGCGCCGGCGCGGGTGGGTTCCGCCGTCAACAATGCCGGGCGGTATGTGCAGCGCTATAGCTACTTGGCTAATGGCCAGCTGGAAGTAGGCTTCGATAGCGCCGCCATCAATCGCTTGTTGGAGCAGGCCGGATTGCCGGTGTGGGAACGCGAACGTCCTGCCACACTGGTGTTATACCCGGCGACATTGCACGGGATGCGCGAAGCGCACATGGCCACCGAGCAAACCGCCAAGTTACGTGGTGTACCGGTCGTCTGGGCCAGTGCCGAGCGCAGCGAGCAATTTCCTGCCACCAATCTACCGCGCTTGCAGGAGTTGGCACGCAGCTATGACGCCGCTGCCGTATTGCTTGCTCGCGACAGCGGCCCGAGCGGTCCGACCGGATTGCGTTGGCAAATGGTGTTTAACGGCGCCATTCAGGACCTGGTGGGCTCCGCCGAAGACGGCCCGAATCTCGCTGCCGAAGTGTTGGGTCGCTACTACGCGGCAGCGGGCAAGGAATCGGTCCGTTTGTTCATGGAAGTGTCGGGCATGGAGAATCTCGATGCTTATGGCAAGGCTCTCAAATATTTAAATAGCCTGGTGATGGTGCGTAATGTGGCCGTCGAGTCGCTGCAACGTGATGTGCTGCGGGTGCGGCTGGATGTGCGCGGTAGTCAGGAATCGTTACGTCGCGCGCTGGCCATTGATCGGAAGCTGGTTGATCAAACGACCCCTGCAACCGGCGCCGAGTCGGGATCGCCCGTCGTTTTGAGTTATCGCTATACGCCGTAAGTCTAATGAATAAGTTTGGGGGAGTGTCCGGGCCCATGAATTTACGATGGCTGCCAAATGGATTGTGCGTGTTGCGTATGCTGTTGGCGCCGCCGACGGCGTGGTTGTTGCTGCAAGGCGAATACTGGCTGACCTTGTTGGTATTTTTTGTGGCAGCGGTTACCGATGCGGCGGATGGTTATCTCGCCAAACGGTTTCACTGGGAAACCGAATTGGGCAAAACGCTCGATCCATTGGCGGACAAGTTGTTACTCGTCACGGTGTTCATCACACTGGCATGGCTGGGATTGATTCCCGTGTGGCTGTCGGTGTTGGTGGTGTTGCGCGATGCGGTGATTACCGGCGGCGCTATTGCCTATCGCGTGTTGTACGGCCCGATCGTGGGCGCCGCACCGACACTGATTAGCAAGGTGAATACACTGGCGCAAATTCTGTATGTGTTTGCCGTGGTGTTCGCAGAAGCGATGACTTGGCATATGCACTACCTCGTAGCCGCTGCCGCCTGGTTGGTTGCGTTGACTACTATGAGCAGCGGTGTGGACTATGTGTTGACCTATAGCCGGCGTGCTGTAGCGACGCATCGGGCGCGGCGCGCTTAGCAATGGCCGGCGCAGATCGCACCACGCCTAGGCAACTCCCTTTACCGATTCGCTTGCGGGCCAGTTCGGTGTTCGCCAGTTATCACGCTGGGCCCAATACGACAGTCGTGTCTACCTTGAACGATCTGCCCGCGACTGGCCCCAGTCCGGTATTGTTTTTGTATGGCGCGGCAGGTGTCGGCAAAACCCATTTACTGCAAGCGCTGTGCGCGCGCGCCGGCGAGCAGCAGCAAAGCGCCAGCTACTTGCCGCTGCGCGAACTACACGCTTATGGTCCGGAGTTGTTGGCCGGCGCGGAACATCTAGCGCTGGTGTGTTTGGACGATGTGGCGCTGATGCTGCGTGAGCTCAACTGGAATCGCGCCTTGTTCAACCTGCATCGCGAACTCGAAGAGCGCGGCGGCAAGTTGATATTGGCCGACGAACAACCGCCCGCAGCGCTGGAGTTTGCACTGCGCGATTTGTCGTCGCGAGTAATGGCCGGCACCGTGCTGCGCTTACAGGCATTGTCCGAGGCTGATCAGATCGCCGCGCTGGGACTGCACGCCGCGCAACGCGGTTTGGAGCTGCCCGACGAAGTCGCCAGTTTTCTATTGCGGCGTTTGCCGCGTGATATGAGCACCTTGTGTGGCCTTCTGGATGAATTGGATATCGCCTCGCTGACGGCGCAGCGTAAGCTGACCGTGCCGTTTGTCAGACAGGTGCTAGCGCAGCACAATAGTCCTTGAGTCAGCCGAGCTTCGTGTGGCCGAATTGGCGGCCATGCGCGTTACTGGTTACCAGCGAGGTCACTATGTTAGTGCGTTTCAGCTCGATTAAGTCCGAGTCCCTCATTATGTTTGGCGACCATGCTGTGCCGCTCATCAAAATGTTAGGTGCGAGCGGCAACGTCCCCGGTGCGCTGAGCGCCGAAGATATCTCTGCGGCCTTGCAGCGCTTGCGACAACAGCTGCAAGTACAAGCGGCAGCGAGCGCCAAGCCGGTCGCGAAAGCAACCGATGAAGAAGACGATGAGGAACGCGAACCGCCGATTGAGCTGGCGACGCGTGCCGCGCCGCTGATCGAATTGTTGGAGCGCGCCAGTGCCGGCGCTGCGCCGGTGATGTGGGAAAGTGTTTAGTGTTACCAACCACCAAGCCGCAAGCTGTTTGTCATGTGAACTGGAAGTTTGAGCCAGTGGTGAAGGGGCGTTGAGGGTCACTCGATTGGAGTTCGCTATGAGCACATCACTCACTTATTCAGCCGCTGCCGGCACGCTCACCCTCGGTGGGGATATGCCGGTCAATCGTTTAGGCTTCGGCGCGATGCGGCTTACCGGCGCGGGTATCTGGGGCGAGCCGAGCGATCCGGCTGAGGCTCGGCGTGTCTTGCAGCGTGCCGTGGAGTTGGGTGTCAACTTCATCGATACCGCCGATTCTTATGGACCGGAAGTGAATGAACGGTTGATTGCGGATGTTCTGCATCCTTATCCGCCGGGATTGGTCATCGCCACCAAGGGCGGACTCATCCGGCCTGGACCGAACGTGTGGGAACGCAAGGCCGATCCGGCGCATTTGCGTCAGGCATGCGAGGGCAGTTTGCGGCGCTTGAAAGTATCGTGCATCGATCTCTATCAATTGCATGCACCCGATCCGACAGTACCGTTGGAAGATTCTCTGGGTGAACTGGCGCGACTGCAAACGGAAGGCAAGATTCGTCACATCGGCGTGTCCAGTTTTTCGGTGAGCGAGTTGCAGCGTGCGCAACGGGTGGTGAAGGTAGTGTCGGTGCAGAACCGCTACAACATCGCCGATCGTGTGCATGAGCCGGTGCTGCGTTACTGCGAGCAACACGGTCTGGCTTTTATTCCTTGGTATCCGCTGGGCGCCGGTGCGCAAGCCGAGCCAGGCAGGGCCTCCGCAGAGGTGACGACTATGTGCACACAACACAAGGTCACTGCTGCGCAAGCAGCCCTGGCGTGGTTGCTGGCGCGTTCGCCGGTGATGCTGCCGATTCCCGGCACGGCATCACTTAAGCATCTGGAAGAAAACATGGCGGCGGCATGAATCCACTGGTTAACGATTTGGTAAAGCTCATTGCGCTCGAGCGTCTCGACGACAATGTGTTTTGTGGACAGAGCAGGGACGTGGGCAGTCAGCAGGTTTATGGTGGGCAGGTATTGGGACAGGCGCTGTCAGCGGCGAGCCAAACTGTAGAGGGCCGGTTGGTGCACTCGCTGCATTCATATTTTTTGCTGCCCGGCGATATCAACGCTCCGATTACTTACGAAGTAGATCGCAGCCGCGACGGTGCGAGCTTTTCGAATCGGCGCGTTGTTGGTATCCAATATGGACAACAGATCTTTCACCTGTCTGCCTCGTTCCATGCGTCGCACGCAGGCCTGGAGCATCAGTTCACCATGCCGGAAGTACCCGGGCCGGAAGGATTGGAGACCTTTGTATCCAGCCTAAAAAAACCGGGTGAGGTGGAGACGGAAGCGATGCAGCGCTTTGCCCAGGTAAAGCGTCCTATTGACGCGAGGCCCGTGCCCAATCCATCGCCGGACCCCAACGTGACCATGCTGTGGTTTCGGTTGGACGGCGACATTCCCGACGATGAAGCGATGAATCGTTCGTTACTTGCCTATTGTTCTGACTATGGCTTGATCGGCGGCGCCTTCAAACCGCATGGGAATCACTTTCGTAGGGACACGGTGAAGGTGGCGACCATCGATCACGCGATGTGGTTTCACCGCCCCGTGCGCGTCAAGGATTGGCATCTGCACGTCATCGATACACCGAATGCCATAGACGCGCGTGGCCTGGTCCGCGGTTCCATCTTCTCCCGCGATGGCCGGCTAGTGGCATCAACGACGCAGGAAGGGTTGGTTAAAGTAAAACACAAGACCAGCGACGCGGGTTGATACGGCAATGCCGAGTTCGTTACGGCCTAGTCGGCGCTTGGAAATATCTGTGCAGTCTCTGCAGCGCAATCGCGTGTTGGCTTAAGGCGCTTCGCACGAACCGCAGCAAACTCAGTCTTGGCGGCTTCCAGGTCGGCGCGAAATGTCGGATCCGCATGCAATACAGCCACGGCCGCCGCGCCCATGTAACGCCCTTCAACCACGTCGCTGTGCCAATGCACGTTACATACGTTGCGACTTTCGCCAAAGGCACGGCCTCGTGCGAGGATGGCATTGGTCTGCTCAGGCGAAATCTCGCTGAGTATCAGCGCCCACGCCCAGCCAAATGCGGTATGCCCGGACGGATATGAGCCATTGTTTACCAAGAGGCGTTCATCGGCCGGCGTGCAAGTGGGTTCTTTGTTTACTACGAAGGGCCGATCACGTTTGTAAAATTTTTTAGCGGCGCTGGTGGATGCAGCGGCGTCAGCGGCAGTGCGCTGTAATAGGGTGTAGAGATGCGGCATGTCCTGTTGCGTGATCGGCGCATTCAGCGTGCAAGAGAAAGCTTCAGCCGCCTGCGGAATGCGGAACTCGGCATCGGCAATCGCCAGCATCCAGCGCGGCGTGCCACGCAGCGCAACATTCTTTCGAGCAACATCTTCATCGAGCGCCAATGCCGCCGAACCCGCAGTGGGGGGAGGTGGCAGCAGGGTAAGACTGTTTGGCACGGCGTTAGGCGGCAAATAGCCCGCGATAACACCCGAGCGGGGCGCAGGCATTGCGGCAGGTTTGCTTGTGCCGGTGTTGCTGGCACAACCTGCAATGGTTGCCATGCATGTCAGGACGAGTAAAGCGCTGCGTTGTCTACTGCTGGTTATTAATTTCATCGAATCATCTCCTCGAACTTCATCCGAATTAACTAAAAATAATCCCGTATTTTTCTACCGCTATAACCTTGCAGTACCCGCATGAATGCCTGGTGCTGTGGGTGAGATTGGGAAAAATAGGGTCCCTTGCCTGAATGAATAGAGTGCTCATGGTTGCCATGAGTCAAGTTTTCTTTGCGCATTTACTGATACAAGGACCAATTGAGCACGCCAATCGACAAGTATTTGGCCTTGGCTCTCGTTAAGCTTCATAAAGGCGTCTGATGTGGGCTTTGCTATTAATGGCTCCAGTGGCGCAGCATCTTTTGATAGCGTTGGTGTGGTGAAAAGTATGGAGTTTGGGTCAATCGTCTGGGCTTTATGCTGAGGCTGTGCATTGCGTGCGAAAAAAGGGTTGAAGCCTTATTTCCCAAGACGAGCGAGCGTGGAAGATTTTACGTGCTCCCAAGGAGTCACATCGTCCGGATGGCTATCGTCTTCTTCAATTCTCTTCTGAAGCTCGACGCGTTGCGCTTCTGTTAATGGTACTGCCCCGCTGTCGGCCGCGATGCTGTCCCATGCAGCTTCTACCAAGGCCAAGCG
>JANMSB010000468.1:0-1822 GCA_031388915.1 Pseudomonadota bacterium
AAGGCCTGGGCGATCACGGTTGCGAATACATGACCGGTGGCCGTGTGGTCATTCTCGGCAGCACCGGCCGTAACTTCGGCGCGGGCATGTCCGGTGGCGTTGCCTACGTGCTGGATGAAGCCGGCACGTTCAATGCGCAGATCAACAAGGCTATGGTCAGTGTCGAGTCGCTGGAAGATGCGGCAGAAATTGCCGAGGTGCGTGCCTTGATCGAAAAGCATCGCACCTACACCAAGAGTGATCGCGCCCAACAAGTGCTCGATGCCTGGGACAAATACTTGCCGACCTTCGTCAAGGTTATCCCCAAAGACTACAAGCGCATGTTGGCTGGCATCAAACGCGCTGAAGAGCAGGGGCTCACCGGTGAAGACGCCATCATGGTGGCGTTCGAAGAAAACTCACGCGATGCCGCGCGTGTGGGTGGCGGTTGATTGTCACCTGATTCCGTGGTGTTTTTTTGTTGTAGGGGCGGTTCGCGAACCGCCCTTCCGGAACGCCAAAAAGGGTCGTTCGCGAACGGCCCCTACGTTAGATAATTTTGCAATTGAGAATGACAGATGGGTAAGCCAACAGGATTCATCGAGTATCTGCGCGAACTGCCGGTCGACCGCAGCCCCGGCGAGCGCATCAAGGACTGGAAAGAATTTCATCACCACATGGAAGACAAGCGCCTGCGCAATCAAGGCGCGCGCTGCATGGATTGCGGCGTACCGTTCTGCCACACCGGCAAATTAGTCAGCGGCATGGCTTCGGGTTGCCCCGTTAACAACCTGATTCCAGAGTGGAACGACCTGGTGTATCGCGGCTTATGGCAGGAAGCACTCACCCGTTTGCACAAGACTAACAACTTTCCCGAGTTCACCGGTCGGGTCTGCCCCGCGCCCTGCGAAGGTTCGTGTGTACTGGGCATCAGCAATCCGCCGGTGACCATCAAGAACATCGAAAACTCGATTATCGATAAAGGCTGGGAAGAGGGCTGGGTGATTCCCGAAGCGCCTAAGGTACGCACCGGCAAGAAAGTGGCAGTGATCGGTTCGGGTCCGGCGGGCTTATCGGCTGCTGCGCAACTGAATCGCGCTGGTCACTTGGTCACCGTGTTTGAACGCGCTGATCGTCCCGGTGGTTTGCTCATGTACGGTATTCCCAACATGAAGCTCGACAAAAAAGAAGTGGTCGAGCGCCGCTTGAAGTTGATGGAACAGGAAGGCATCAAATTCGAATGTAATGCCGATGTCGGCGGCACTGTGTCGGCCGAATCGTTGCGCAAAGACTTCGACGCGATGGTCGTTTGTACCGGCGCAACGCTGCCGCGCGATCTGCCGGTGGAAGGTCGTAGTCTCACAGGCGTGCACTTCGCCATGGAATATCTCACCGCTTCCACCAAGGCGATCTTGGATGGCGGACCGGATACTTGTCCCATTCACGCCGCAGGCAAAGACGTTGTCGTCATCGGTGGTGGCGATACTGGCACCGACTGCGTTGGCACCGCCATCCGTCAGGGCTGCAAGAGCTTGGTGCAGATTGAAATCATGCCGCGCTCGCCGATGGACCGCGCCGACGACAATCCCTGGCCGGAGTGGCCCAAGGTGTACAAGATGGATTACGGCCAGGAAGAAGCCGCCGCCAAATTTGGCGATGATCCGCGCGTGTATCAAACCACTGTCAAGAAGTTCATTGCCGACGCCAATGGTGTTATCAAAGAATTAATCACGGTACAAATCAAATGGGAAAAGAACGACAAGGGTCAGTTCATCCCCGTTGAACAGGCCGGCACCGAACAAACTCGTCCAGCACAACTGGTGTTGCTGGCCATGGGCTTCCT
>JANMSB010000487.1:0-3230 GCA_031388915.1 Pseudomonadota bacterium
AACCACCGGGTGCATACATTGATCTACAAACTGTTCCACTCCCGGCGGGATATGCGCTAGGCTTCGGAACCAATTAGTCGCCGGCCGCTCTATGCGCTGGCGCTGGCGGTAGAAAACGTCGCTTACATTCGCAACGGTGCGCCATACCTGCAACCGCGAGTCTTACCGGGGACAACAACAATGACCAGCACTGCCGCTACTGGCACCGATCCGCGTTCGATTATCAACCATGAACCGATGGGCAGGTTCCAGATCTTTGCCATCGTCATTTTGGTTGCGTTGAATGCACTGGATGGCTTCGATGTGTTGGCCATTACCTTCGCCGCGCCGGGGATTTCCAAGGAGTGGGCGCTGGGCCCGGGAGCCATTGGAATTGTCATTTCCACCGGCTTGGTGGGGATGGGCATTGGCTCACTATTGATCGCACCGCTCGCCGACATCATCGGCCGTCGCCCCATGATCATGCTGTGTTTAGCCACCATGGCAGCCGGCATGTTGCTGTCGGCTACGGCGCACAACGTGTATACATTGGCGGCTTGGCGCGTCTTCACTGGACTGGGCATCGGTGGCATGTTGGCGGCCACCAACGCCATGACGGCTGAATACGCGAACGATCAGCGTCGCGATCTATGCGTCAGTCTATATACCATCGGCTACCCCATCGGTGGTGTGCTGGGCGGAATGGCTGCTGCTTGGTTGCTCGGTCACTATGACTGGCGTGCGGTATTTATTTTTGGCGGTGTGGTGTCCGCGGCGTTCTTGCCAATCGTGTGGCTGCGTTTGCCGGAATCGATCGAGTTCCTGGCGATGAAACGCGCACCCACTGCGCTACAGCAGATCAACGGCATCCTTCAGCGCATGGGACATCGTGCAGCGGACGTACTGAAAACCACAGCGCACGTGCAAGGGCGCCTGCTGGATATTTTCAGGGGCGGTCTATTGCCGCGAACGCTGATTGTGTGCAGCGCCTACTTCCTGCACATCATGACCTTCTATTATGTGCTGGGCTGGGTTCCTTCGATCGTGACGGCGCTCGGCTATCCGCCGCAGGTTGGCGCCTCGGTATCTGTCTGGATGAATCTCGGCGGTATTGTGGGCGGTATCTCGCTGGGTTACTTCGCACGCCAGATGGGGGTCAAGCCCCTGACGGTATTCGTGATGGTCGCCACAGCGATTATGCTAGCGCTGTTCGGCCGCATCTCGCCTGAATTACATATGTTGAAGGCCGTAGCGTTTGTGCTGGGCTTTTTCGCATTCGGCGCGATGGTAGGCCTGTATGCCACGCTTGCCCGGGTATATCCGACGCATGTGCGTGCAACCGGCACCGGCTTTGCCATCGGCCTGGGTCGCGTCGGCGGCATGTTAGGCCCGACCATTGGCGGCTGGCTGATGATGATGGACATTAGCCGTCCCAACATTACTGCCACGATGGCATTGGGTTCGTTTTTCGCAGCCATGGTGATACTGACGTTGCCGGCTTCGTTAGTTGCAGTTCAGCGCAAAGCGACTTAGCAGGAATGGCACGTACTTAAGTCATTTCCAGACGGGCGCAATAAATTGCGCCCCTATATATACCTCGCATCGAAAATCCCGCTCGGCATTGCGACAGGATGCGAACGCCGAAGGCTTGGTCTTCGTTGGCTACTTCGAACTTGCCCACGACCTCCTGTGCACGGATCAGTGCAACACCACCCGCACTACCTTTGCGTCAACGGCCGCATGGCATGCGCGCAGCACGATTCCTATTCCGAGCAGATAAAACTGCCGGCATCTTTGCTATCGCCGGATCGATAACGCGCCACTTTCGGATAAGGACACAGCGGTCTGTTCTGTTCCGGAAAGCTCACACCACGGGCGATCAAACGTTCGGGCGCTCGGGCGCTTTCCACCCAATCGACAATGGCGCTGAGCGGATCGAAATCGTCGGTCGACGGACCGCCGCCGCAATGCGTCATACCGGGCACCATGAACAGACGCGCCCATTCCGCCACTGTGCCTTCGTTGGCGCTTTCAAGACTGTCGTACCAGCGAGCAATATCGTTCGCGGAAAATACCGGGTCACTGACTCCCTGATAGATCAACAGGCGGCCACCACGAGCATTGAAAGTGTTAAGCACGGTATGTACTGCGTCGTTGTAGCGGCCGGTCAATTCGGTGGCGGCCGGATCTCGATCAAAGTCGAACCGGGAAACATCAAAATCCGGGCGCGCGGGCGTCATAAAGTAGTGGCGCATCGCGTCACCACCGAGCAGTGCATTCAGCGCGTTGGCTGTAGCAGTGGGCGATGAACCCAGCTTCCAGGTGCGCCAGTTGGGCGCGGCAATACCTGCATCGTATGGCCAGTCGGAATATAGGGCTTTGCCGTGGCTGTCGTGTGCACCGTTGAACACTGCTTTGATGGCGCGCACCTTCGCTGGCGCCAAGCATTGGGCGGGCGAGTTATCGCCGCAGGACAGGGACTCCGGATCAAACCGACAGGCCTTGAGGTCGTTGATCATGCCATCGGCCAATCCATCCTGTGCATCGCAAGCCGCCAGCACACCGTTGCTCACCAATCGCAAATCGCCATCGTCCAGCGCACGCGACAAGATGGGCTGCTGGTGTTCATCGGTGGGCGCGATGGCGGAAAATTGTGCGGTGTCCCATGCCTCGGCAATTGCCGCACGGCTCAGACGAAATCCGGGATTGCCAGCAACGATGCCGTCGAAATAAGCCGGCAAGCGTTGCGCAGCCATCATGCCCTGACGCCCGCCATTCGAGCAGCCCATGAAATACGAATAACGAGGGGTGGTTTTGTAGAAGTGTCCGATCAGCGTTTTGGCCAGTAACGTCACGCGATCAACGGCGTTGTACGCATAGTCGAGACGTGCCTGTTGATCGAAACCAAAGTCGGCGCCTCGCTGACCCTGATGTCCGGCATCAGTGCTAACTACTGCAAAACCACGCGTCAGTGCCGGCACGGCGCTACTGGCGTTTAAGGGCACATAGCCATAAGCAGGATTGACTGCGCCATCCAGACCGCCGCCGCCTTGAAACAGGAAGCGTTGGTTCCACTGCAACGGCATGCGCAACTCAAAGCCCATGCCGAAACCACGCGCATTGGCGCCGATACGAGGATTCAACATGCCCTTCACCAAGCAATGCGCCGGCGCCGCCACCTTCAGTATGCTGCCGTTGCGTGGCGGCATAACAGCGGCCGGTGCAATCAGCGCAGAGTCGATACGCAATTC
>JANMSB010000528.1:0-2584 GCA_031388915.1 Pseudomonadota bacterium
CGGGTATGCGCGGCGCTGATTTGTACATTGTCGCGCAGCACTTTGAAGTGACTGACGCCGTCCAGCGGATAGGTCACCGGCACCGGCACATTGATGATGCGCACACCACGCCAATACAAATGCACCAGGATTTCAATATCGAAGCTCATGCGCTTGCCGATGCGCAGCAGCCAGGCGCGCCGCGCCTGGTGCAGCACTGCCATGGTGGGCGCCAACGGATAAGCGCGCAGACCACACATGGAATCGCGGATTTGTAGCGACAGGGTATTGATCCACACCCAGATATGCGTGGCGTAGCGGCCATACAAACGCGACTTGGGCACACTGGCGTCGTACACGGCATAACCGGTGATCATGGCGCGCGGATTTTGTTGCGATAGCTTCAGCAGCACTTGCACATCGCTGACCCGGTGTTGGCCGTCGGCATCGATTTGTAAGGCATGCGTATAGCCATCGCGATACGCCGCTTCGAGCCCGGTCATGACCGCCATGCCTTTACCTTGATTGGGTTGATAGTTGATCACACGCAGCCAGCCTGCGTTGCTGGCGGCCAATTCGTTCAGCACCGGCTCGCAGTCCGCACTGGAGCCGTCGTTCACTAGATAACAACGCAACTCTAATGGCTGCAATTCACGCACGACCTGCGCAATGCTGCCCGCATGGTTATAGAACGGAATGACCAGGCACGCGCGGCATTCGTCCGGCGGCACGGCCTGGTGTGCGGCCCGATCTACAGATGGGTTCGGCATCAAGCCAACCCATCGCCGAACTGCATTCGGCCACTAGCGCAGGTCGCAACGCCATCGCGATATTCAAAGGCTAACTCGCGCTTGGCCGCGCGGTAACGCAGGTGCAAGGCCACCTCGGTGCCGGGCAGGATGAAGCGCATGAATTTCATGTTGGTCATCGACAGGAAGGTGGGCGGCAGCTCGAAGTAGCGACGCCCGAACTGCACCACCCAGGTGGTTTGCACCACGCCCGGCAACAACGGCGTGCCGGGGAAGTGCCCGACAAACCAGCACAACTCCGGCGGCACGTACAGTTGCAGCACGACTTGTTCGGGCTGGCGGTCCACGGACAGCACTTCTGGTTCAGTAGAACAGGCCGGTTCGGTGGAACGGGCCGGCTCGGTCGATCCAGGTCCGCTGCTGGACAGCATGTTCACCAGGGTGTCCGGTCGAAGCGGGTGCAGAGGAACAATCGGCTGCCTCACACCTTGGCGGTGTCGGTCAGGATGGCCATGACTGCATCCACCACATCGTTCACCGTGCGCACATGCTTGAACTGCTGCGGCTGAATTTTCCGGCCGGTGAATTCTTTCAATTTCAACACCAGGTCCACAGCATCGATGCTGTCGATGTCCAGGTCGGTATAAAGATTAGCGTCAGGCGTGATCTTGTCTGGCTCGATCTCGAACAGCTCCACCAGCGTGGTGCGCAGGTGAGCAAATACTTGTTCGCGTGTTTTAGTCGTCATTATCCGTCTCAAACAGTCTCAAATCGGCTAGGGCGGCCAGCGCAGGTTGTCGGCCTCTACTGCGGCATAGTACTCGCCAAAAAACTCGGTCAATCGGCGCGCCGCCAGGGCGCCGGTCTGGCCGCCGGGATTGTAATCGTTCGGGCTCCAAGGCTCACCGACTTTAATGCAGAAATGCGGCTTCGCACGGGGCGCCCGGTACCACGGATAGCCCTTGGTCAGGGTGGGCTCGCTCACGGTGATGATCACCGGCAGGATGGGCGCGCGCGCCGCCAACGCAATATGCGCCGCGCCTCGCTGCATGCGCAGCGGCTGACCCGGCACCGAACGCGTGCCCTCCGGGAACACCAGCAGGGAATTACCGCGCTGCAGCGTGGCCGCACAGTCCTGCACCAGCGCTTCGCCAGTGGTATTCGGAATGTAGGACGCCCAGGCCACCGGCCAGCGCAGGAAGGGATGGTGGAACAGGCCCTCCTTGACGATGCAATCCACCCGCGGCATCAGCGACACCAGGAACACCACATCGATCAGGGTTGGATGATTGGCAATCACCAATTGCCCCGGCGCCCACAGCCGCTCGACATGGTGAACTTCGAAGCTCAGCAACCCCAGCACCTGCATCAGCCAGATGTAGCTCTTGAAGGTCAGTTGCATGCCGCGCTGGATGCGCAGCCGCGCCACGCCCGGATCGCGCGTCGACAGCCGCAGCAACGGAAACACCGTGGCACTAATCACCAGCGCGCCCAGACCGAACACGATAAATACGAAGCCGGTTGCCGCCACCCGCCAGACTCGACCCAACAATTGTTTCTCCCCGTACCGACCCGCCCCAAACGGCCTTTCTACTTCACTTATCACCACCGGCACGCACTATCGGCAGAGTCTTAGTGGGTTGAGTTGTTTTCCGGACCGTCGAAAACAGGAAGTTTTCGCCGGAGCCTCCAGGGACGGATTCACGGCGCTCCGGAAAACAACTCAACCCACCAAGACTCTGCAAGCACCGCCATTCAGCCAAGCATACCCCCCACCCCCACCCCCCCCCCCCAATCAGCCGGTTGCAAATTCAGGTGCGGTCGATAAGATTGGGCGACAATTTTTAGGGACCACC
>JANMSB010000012.1:0-19913 GCA_031388915.1 Pseudomonadota bacterium
CGCGCCCAGGTTGTCGCCGGAGAGTTCGCCGGCAACCAGCGCAATGCGTGGTGCGGCTGCAGCATAATCATGCGGCGCAGTCATTCCTACCGCGCCAAACCGCGTTCACTACGATCCAGAAAATCGACAATGAGCTGCAACTCCGGTTGAGTGGCTACTAAAGTTTTCAACTGCTCGGTGGCTTCCGCCAGTTTCAAATCGGAGCGATATAACACTCGAAACGCATTGCGGATGATGCGCACTTGCTCGGGAGTAAAGCCGCGTCGCTTCAAGCCAATTTCGTTGACGATGCGCGGCACCGCCGGCCGACCCTCGGCGGTGAAATACGGCGGGATATCGTAAGTGGCTGCGGAGTTGTTGGCGAGGAAGGCGTGCGAGCCTATCTTCACGAACTGATGCACGCCGGCATAAGCGCCGAAGATCACCCAATCACCCACTTCGACATGGCCAGCCAATCCCGTCGAGTTGGACAACACGCAGTGATTGCCGATTGTGCAGTCGTGCGCCACATGCGAGTACGCCAGCAACAAATTATCCGAGCCCAGGCGCGTCACCCAATCTTGCTTGGTGGTGCCGCGATTGACGGTCACGCATTCGCGAAAGGTGTTGCGATCGCCGATTTCCAAACGCGTGGCCTCACCCTTGTAGCTGTGATCCTGCGGCGCTTCGCCGATCGAGGCGAATTGAAAAAAATGATTATCAACGCCAATCTTGGTCGGCCCGTTGATAACAACGTGTGGCCCAACGCGACTACCCGCGCCGATTTCAACGCCAGCGCCAATGATGCTGTACGGCCCAACCTCGACTGTGTCGGCCAACTTGGCATCGGGGGAAATAATTGCTGTGGGATGAATGGCCATAACTAATCCGCTTCCAAAAACCGATTATTTCTTCTTACCAACGGCAATCATCATCTTGCACGAGGTCACTTCTTCGCCTGCCACTTCGGCAACCGTCGCGTACTTCCAAATACCGCGCATGATGCGCTCGACATTCACTTTCAGAATGAGTTGATCGCCCGGCCTTACCGGCTTGCGGAAACGCACCTCATCGATACCGGCAAAATAAAACTGAGTGATTTCGTCCGGATAGACGTCTTCGGTAATGAAGGCCAGCATACCCGCTGCCTGCGCCAGCGCTTCCAGCATCAGCACGCCGGGCATGACGGGATTGCCGGGGAAATGGCCCTGAAAAAACTGTTCGTTGATGGTGACGTTTTTCAACGCAACGATAGATTTACCGGGATGACATTCCAATACGCGGTCCACCAGCAAGAATGGATAGCGATGCGGCAGCCGGCGCATAACCTCATGGATGTCCACGGTCATTGGCTTGGCCGTGGTAGTGATGTCGGGGGTCTTGGTCATGTCGGTTGCCAGGTTAACTATCTATTATTCGTTGTCATCGTCGTTGCGCGTCGGCTTGGATCGTTTGCCGCCCAGTTTATCCCCCAGACGCTTCACTTCCTTAGCTAACTCGTCCAGTTGCGCGAAGCGCGCCGCATTGCGCCGAAACTTACGCGCTTCTTGCACCGGCAGGGATCCGGAGTACATGCCGGGCTTACGAATCGATGCCGACACCATGCTCTTGCCGGTGACGACCACGTTGTCGCAGATGCTGATATGCCCCACGATGCCGACTTGGCCGGCAATCAAGCAGCGGCTGCCGATACTGGTGCTGCCGGACACGCCGACAAAGGCCGCCATGGCGGTGTGCGCGCCGATGCGCACGTTATGCGCAATCTGAATTTGGTTATCGAGTTTCACTCCATCCTCTATAACAGTGTCGCCGATGGCGCCACGATCGATGGTGGTACTGGCGCCAATTTCCACGTCATTGCCAATGCGCACCGCACCCAACTGCGGCACCTTTACCCAGCCAGTGGCGGGATCAGGCGCAAAGCCGAAGCCTTCCGAGCCGATCACAGCCGAAGGATTGATAATGCAGCGCTCGCCAATCCGCGTGCCATCACACAACGTAACATTGGCTATCAGGCGTGTATCGGCGCCTATGCTCACCTGGGTGCCCAGTACGCAGCCGGGGCCGATCACCGCGCGGGCTGCAACCGAACAGCCAGCACCGATCACCGCATGCGGTCCTACGTGCGCCGAGGCTTCAACGGTGGCGCTGGCATCCACTACCGCAGTGACATGAATACCCGGCGGCATGCTGGGCGCGGGATGCAGCACAGCTGCAATACGTGCATAGGTCAGATAGGGATTCTTGGCGATCAGCGCCGCGACCGGACACTCTTTGGCGCTGTTTTCGTCCAGCACCACGGCAGCCGCGCGCGTCGTCGCCAGGTGCGTACGGTATTTGGGGTTGGCCAAAAAGCACAGTGCGTCGCTGCCCGCCAGCTCCAGCGTGGCAACCTGCGTGACGACGGTGTCCGGTTCGCCACGCAGGGTGCAGCCGAAGCGAATGGCCAGCTCCCCCAGGGTTACGCCGGTGTTCAAGCGCGCACTCCGCCGCGTAGTCGAGGCGACTCGTTACTTGGTGGCCGCAGGTTTCGGGGTAGTGGCAGGTTTACTAACGGCAGCAGGCTTGGCCGCGGTGGCCGGACGCGTTAGTAAATAGCTCAGCACCTGTGCAGTCACATCCAGCGACTCTTTGGCGTACACCGCCACGCTGGTGGGAATGACCATGTCGTAAGCGCCGCTCTTGGCGAAAGTTTGCACCTCCGACACCAACAATCCTTGCAGCTTGTTCAACTCTTCGTTGCGGCGAGAATTGACTTCTTCGCTAAACGCTTCGCCTTCAGTTTGCAGTTCGCGCTGGCCCTTGGTCAGTTCCTTCTCTAGCGCAGTGCGCTCTTTCTCCGCCATTACCGCGCCATCGCGAGCCAGCTTTTCCTGTTTGGCTTGCAAGTCTTTTTGCTTTTGCTGCAGCTCGCGCTGACGCGGCGCAAACTCGTCCTGCAATATTTGGCTGGCCGCTTTGGCTTGAATGGATTCTTCCATCAAGCGATTAAAGTTGACCGTCGCGAACTTAACTTCGGCCTGCGCGCTGCACGCGGCAAACAAAGCCAGGCAGCCGGCCAACATCAAGGTCTTACCCATCTTTAATTTACCAATGGTTGCAACAGACATCACTGAAACCCTCACATCTAGTAATACTTCTGAAAAACTTAGAACGCTTGACCCACTGAGAACTGGAAGCCTTCCTTTTCATCGCCGAAGCGAACGTTATCCCTGGGTCTGGCATTTAACGGCACGGCGTAGCTGAAGCGGAAAATACCCAACGGCGCGAGCCATTGCACGGCGATGCCGGTGGAATGCTTCAGCTCATTGAAGTCGAACCGGTACTTCACCGGCGTCAGGCCATCGATACCGGTGAACTTGACGTTTTCAGTCGAGAACACGTTGCCCATGTCGTAGAACAAACTAAAGCGCGCGCTATTCCGCCATTTCTCCGGCATGGGTAACAATATCTCGGTCTGCAAGATGGTGCGCAGGTTACCACCATACGGGTTGCCGTATGAATCGCGGGGGCCGAGATAGCTTTCCTGATAGCCACGCACCGAGCTGGGCCCACCCGCATAGGAATTCAGGTAGGGCGGCACGGTAGTCGTTTTACCGGCAGCCTGCGCATAGGTGACTTCGGCGTTGAACAACAAAGTGAAGGCCTTACCCAGCGGCACAAGCTGCAAGCCATCGTAGCTGGCGGTCCAAAACTCGATATCGCTGATCGGCAGCGTGTAACCCAAATTCAAACGATGGCGCATACCGCGATCGGCAAAAATCGAGCGATTCAGCGAATCGTAGCCCCACCCCATATTCAAAGAATAAGCGTCGAACTTGCTACCGTAGAAACTCGTCGCCAGAGCAGGCGTGCCGTTATAGGTGTTGCGTGTATAGGGCTTGCCGTTATTGCGCACCCACTCTACCGCTTGGTCAGCGCTGGACGACGGGCTGGTCAACATGTCGGACCGCTGCGCGGTCAGGCCCCAGCGCAGACTTTGGTACTCGGTCAGCGGGTAGCCGTACATCAACCCGATAGACATGGTCTCGGTGGAGAAGTCCGACGTCGACGAGGTGTACTGTGTGGTGTCGCGGTAAGCCACCGAGATGGTGCGTGCAATGCCATCAATGCTGGCGTAGGGATCGGTATGCGAAAAGCTGTACACCTTGGAGTACTTACCCGAATCCACTTCCAACGCCACTCGGTTACCGGTGCCCAGAAAATTGGAGTGCACGATGCTGGCGTTGAGCCCGAGTTTGTACGTCTCGGAGTACGACACGCCGCCAGTGAACTGGCCGGGTAAACCTTCTTTGATCTTGAAATCGACATCCACCAAATCCGGCGTGCCCGGTACCGGCGTGGTGCTCGACTCCACCTTTTCCAAATACGGCAGACGCTGCAACAGTTGCTTGGAGCGCTCCAGCAGTGCGTTGGACAAATACCCGCCCTCTAACTGGCGAGTCTCGCGGCGAAACACTTCGTCATTGACCGTGGTGGCGCCGGTGTAGTTGACACGTCGCACATACACACGGTTGCCCGGTTCGACCAGGAACGTCAACGCCACTTCGTGCGTGGCTTCATTGGTCGCGGGCACGGCCTCCACCTTGGCGAAGGCATAGCCATCCTGTCCCAGACGCAGCTTGATAGCTTCCTCGGTTTGCGTCACCAGTTTGCGCGAATACACCGTGCCGCTTTGCACCTGGATCAACTTGCGCAGCTCGGCCTCGTCCACCACCAAGGTGCCGGCCAGTTTCACTTCGCCGATCTTGAACACCTCGCCTTCGGTGATGTTCACGGTGATAAAAATATCGTCCTTCTCCGGCGCAATCGCCACCTGGGTAGAATCGACGCTGAAATTGGCATAGCCGCGATCCATATAGTACGAGCGCAGCTTTTCCAAGTCGCCCTGCAAGGTTTCGCGGGCATAGCGATCGTCTTGTTTAAAGAACGAGGTTAAGTGCGGCGTTTTGGATTCAAAGTTTTCGCGAATGTCGTCTTCGTCGAAAACGTGATTACCGACCAGATTGATCTGGCGAATCTTGGCGCGTTTACCTTCGTTGATATCAACTGTAACTTTCACCTGATTCTGCGCCAGCTCTTCGACTTTGGCATCGATCACCACACTGTACTTGCCGCGCGCATAGTACTGGTCGGTGAGATAGCCTTTGATTTCATCCAAAGTGGATTGATTGAAGGTTTTGCCGGCCGCCAAGCCCACATCGTTGAGCGACTTGGTCAGATCTTCGGTCTTGATGTCCTTGTTACCCTTCAGTTCGAAGCTTTCAATCGAAGGACGCTCCAACACCGCGACCACCAAAGTGCCGCCGTCGCGCCGCAATTCGATGTCGCGAAAAAAGCCAGTGGCGTACAAGGCTTTGATTGCCTCGGCACGGCGCTGCAGGGTGAGCCGGTCGCCGATATTCAGCGGCAGATAGTTGTACACCGTGCCTTCGGAAATACGCTGCAAGCCTTCCACGCGAATATCACCGACCGTGAATTCATCTGTGCTGGTGACGGGAGTACCGGCGGTCTGAGCGAGGGCTGCGCCGCTGGCTGCTAACACCAGCGTTGCATGAACGATCGAACGCAAATTCATTATTAATTAGCCCAGATGTCGTGCAATGTCGTTATAGAGGGTAAGGCTCAATAGCATCAGCAACATGACCACACCAATCTGCTGGCTGACTAACTGAATACGTTCTGAGACCGGACTGCCCTTGAGCAGTTCCACGAGCTGGTAGAGGATCTGACCGCCGTCCAACATGGGGATGGGCAGCAAATTGAAAATACCGATGCTGATGCTGATCAGCGCCAGCCAATTCAAAAATGCCATGCCACCCTGACGCGCTGCGACGCCGGTGTATTCGGCAATACTGATCGGGCCACTGAGATTTTTGGTAGACACCTGACCGGCCAGCATCTTCCACATCATCTTTAGCGACAAAGCCGAGGTTTCCCAGGTTTGTTGTACGCCGCGACCCAAGGCGGCAATAGGTCCGAATTTTTGCAGTGCGCGCATGCTGTCGGGAATCGCGTAATTGGTGCGCAGTTGCACACCGATGCGGCCGACACTGCGGCCATCGGCGGTTTGTTCCGCCACTTTCACCGGCAGTTCCAGCTCGGTATCGGCGCGCTTGATACGCACCATGATCTGGCGATTCATCAAGGGACTGATGAGCTTGGTTACCACCGATACATCGGTCACCGGCTGGCCATCGATGAACAGCAATTCATCGCCGGCACGCAATCCCGCTTGCGCCGCCGATCCGCCGTCCGTCACAGCTTCAATAATCGGCGGCAGGTGCGGTCGCCAGAAATCGAAGCCCAAGCCCTGCATCATGGTTTCAGGTTCGGTCAAGACGCGACGATTGTCGCCGAGCTCCAAAGTGAGCTCACGCTCATCGCCCTGCCCCTGCTGGGCACGCACGCGCAGCTGCAACTGCGGGTCGACCACGTTCTCGAACAGCGCCAACATCACGCCTTCGCGCGTGGTCTGCGCCTTGCCCTGCACTGCGGTAATCAACTCGTCGCCGCGCAAGCCGGCACGCGCCGCAATCGAGGCCGGCGTCACTTCGCCGACCACCGGCTTGAGCGAGGGAATGCCAATCATCAACAGTACCCAGTACGCCAGCACGGCAAAAATCAAATTGGCGAATGGCCCCGCCAGCAAGGTCAGGATGCGCTTCCATACCGGCGCGCGGTTGTAGCTGAACGGTGCATCTGCTGGCGCCACGTTGCCTTCGCGTTCGTCGAGCATCTTGACGTAGCCGCCCAGCGGGATGGCGGCGACGATGTATTCAACGCCATCGACTTTCGACACACGCTTCCACAAGGGCTTACCAAAGCCGATGGAAAACTTCAGCACACGGATGCCCAGCTTGCGCGCCACCCAGAAGTGTCCGAATTCATGCACGGACACCAGAATGCCGATCGCCACGATAAACGCGGCGAGCATGGTGAGCAGCGACAACACGGTCGAGCCGATCATTTATGCAAGCACTCCACGCGAATTCTTCATCAATTCCAACCGTCCCGTACGCAATGTGTTCTGGGCTTGCTGCCGTGCCCAACGATCTAGTTCGAGCACCTGCTCCAGCGAGGTCACCACCTCACCGGCATGCGCGTCGAGCACTGCCGCGATCAACGCGGGTATGCCGGTGAAAGGCAGCTCACCATTCAGAAACGCGGCCACCGCCACTTCATTGGCGGCATTGAGCACCGCCGGTGCGCTACCGCCGCTCGCGGCGGCCTGTTGCGCCAAACGCAAGCAGGGAAACCGCTGTACATCCGGCGCCTCGAAATCCAACCGTCCGGCGCGGATCAAGTCCAGGGATTCTACACCGGCATCGACCCGCTCAGGCCAGCCTAAACCACAGGCGATGGGCGTGCGCATATCTGGATTGCCCAATTGCGCCAACACCGAACCATCGATGTATTCGACCAGCGAATGCACGATGCTTTGCGGATGCACCACCACCTCGATCTTATCCGCGGGCATATCGAACAACAGATTGGCCTCGATCAACTCCAAACCTTTGTTCATTAACGTGGCGGAATCCACCGAAATTTTGCGGCCCATGCTCCAACGCGGATGCGCGCACGCTTGCTCAGGGGTCACCGTCGCCAGCAGCTCCGGCGAGCTACGCAAAAACGGCCCACCCGACGCGGTGAGCAGCAAACGCTTTACCCCGGCTTTCGAGCCATTGACGGGTAGACACTGGAAAATGGCGTTGTGTTCACTATCGATTGGAATCAATTGCGCACCGCCCGCACGTACTTCGTGCATGAACAGCGAGCCGGACATAACCAGCGCTTCTTTGTTGGCCAACAGAATGCGTTTGCCGGCCCGCGCTGCCGCCAAGGCGGAGGTTAACCCCGCCGCGCCAACAATGGCCGCCATGACGCTGTGCACCTCGGGATGCGCGGCCAACTGTTCCAGTGCCTGCGGACCCGCCAGCACTTCGGTGCTCGATCCTGCCGTCGCCAGTTCCTGTTTGAGCTGATTCGCCGCCGCCACGTCCGCCAATGCGGCGAAACGCGGTTTGAAGTGCAGACATTGCGCCTTGAGTTTGGCGACATTGCGATGCGCCGCCAGTACCACCACTGAAAACCGCTGTGGATGCCGGGCAATTACGTCCAGGGTACTGTCACCGATGCTGCCGGTACTGCCCAGCACGGCCACTCCCAGAGCGCCCTGTGGGCTATGTGCCGGTGGGTCTGGTGATGTGCGCATTGCACTCATGCGGTCAGGACCTCCAGATACAGCAAACCGCTCAAAAACACCGGGGCGGCTGCGGTGATGCTGTCGATACGATCCAACACCCCACCGTGGCCCGGTAGCAGATTACCGCTATCTTTCAGTCCAGCGTGACGCTTGAACAGGCTTTCGGTCAGATCGCCCACAATCGACACCAACACCGTCAGCAGGCACAGCATCAGGAAGCGGCTCATTGGCACGGCGAACCACCATGCCCCGGCCAGGGCCACTGTCATCGACAGCACCAAGCCACCGGCCACACCTTCCCAAGTTTTTCCCGGACTAACCCGCGGCGCCAATTTGGTGTGACCGAAACCTCGGCCAAACAAAAAGCCGCCGATGTCGGCGCTCACCACCATCAGGAACAGAAACAGTACCCACTGCGGCCCTGCCGGCAACGACACGTGCAACAACGCCAAGGCCAACCAAGCTGGCACCAGCACCAATAGACCCGCAATGGCAGTCAGCGGACGCGACGCCATGGCGGGCTTGAACAAAATCCACCCTAGCGCTGCCAGCCACCACACCCACGTGACCTGCAACAACAAATGCAAGTGGTGACCGGCGCGTAAATAGAACCAACTCAACAAGATACCGAGCACCAGCACTAACAAGTAACCCGCACGGGCGACGGCGCGTTGCATACCCAGCAATGCCGACCACTCCCAGCCCGCCAACAATACGACGACGGCAAACAGCACAATCGTCAATGAACGCGGCAGCCATAACAGAATGACAATGACCGGCACGCCCATCAACAAGGCAGTGATGATGCGCTGCTTCAGCATCAGCTTGCACCTGCGGGAGTGGCGCTGGTCAATTGCTCACTGGTATGACCAAAACGCCGTTCGCGTTCAGCGAAATGACGCAGCGCCAAATCCAACTGCTGATCGTCGAACTGCGGCCACAACACATCGCAAAAGTACAACTCGGTATAGGCGAGATTCCACAACAGAAAATTGCTGATGCGACGCTCACCGCCGGTACGAATGAATAAATCCGGCTCGGGTAAATCGTGTAGCTCCAGATGCGAAGCAATATCCGCATCGCTCAAGTCAGTGGGCGCCCGCTTGCCAGCCACGCAATCGCCTGCCAGTTGCCGCACCGCTTGCATTAAATCCCAACGGCCGCCGTAGGCCACGGCAATTACCAATACCATGCCGGGATTGGCAGCAGTGCGCTGCTCCGAAGCGCGCATGCGCTGTTGCAATTCGGCATTGAGCGAACTGCGATCGCCGATGAAGCGTACGCGGATGCCATTGCGGTGCATGCTGTCGATCTCGCGATCCAACGCTTCGACGAACAGCGCCATCAAACTGTTTACCTCCTCGGGGGGGCGCCGCCAGTTCTCACTGGAGAAGGCAAACAGCGTCAACACTTCCACTTTGCGACGTGCACAGCCTTCCACCGTGGCGCGCACCGCTTGTACGCCCGCGTGATGACCTGCAGGTCGCGGTAAGCCGCGCTGCTTGGCCCATCTGCCATTGCCATCCATGATGACGGCAATATGTCGGGGCAGCGCCGCTGGTGGGTTGTCCTGGCTCATCTGTAGCGTATTTCCATTCGGCCGCCGCCCGGGGCAGCCGGCAGACTCAGACTTAAATCTGCATCAGTTCTTTTTCTTTTTCGACCAGTACCTGGTCGATTTCAGCGACGTGTTTGTCGGTGAGCTTCTGAATGTCGTCCTGGGCGCGACGATCTTCGTCCTGCGATACCAGCTTTTCCTTGAGCAAGTCTTTCAAGTCGTTCATGACATCGCGACGCACATTGCGCACCGCAACGCGCGCGCCCTCGCCTTCACGATGCATCACTTTGATCAGATCGCGGCGACGTTCTTCGGTGAGCGCTGGCATGGGTACGCGAATCACCGTCCCGGCGGTGTTGGGATTAAGCCCCAAGTCCGCTTTCATGATGGCCTTTTCCACCGGCTGAACCATGGACTTGTCGAACGGTGTTACCACCAGCGTGCGCGCGTCTTCAACCGTGATGCGCGCCACCTGCGAAATCGGCGTATCGGTGCCGTAGTAATCCACTTTCAAGTGCTCGATCAAGCTGGGATGTGCGCGGCCGGTGCGCATCTTTTTCAATTCGTTCCGCAGCGCCAGCACGCATTTCTGCATGCGCTCAACGGCATCTTTCTTAATATCTTCAATCATGGGAACTCCAACTCGAAGCGGCAATGCAATGTCAATGTAATGATGGGGTTAGTTGGTCACCAAGGTGCCAACGTCTTCGCCACGCACGATACGCAGCAACTCACCCGGCACAGTCAGATCGAACACACGCAACGGCAAATTGTTTTCGCGGCACATCACAATGGCGGTAGCATCCATCACACCCAAACCATCGGCCAGTACCTTTTCGAAATTCAACCGAGCGTATTTCTTGGCGTTGGGATTCTTTTTAGGATCGGCATCGTAAATGCCATCCACCTTGGTCGCTTTGAGCAACAGATCGGCGTTGATCTCGATACCACGCAAACTGGCGGCGGTATCGGTGGTAAAAAACGGATTGCCGGTGCCGGCGGCGAAAATCGTCACGCGACCTTTTTCCAGATGCCGCACCGCGCGCCGGCGAATGTATTCCTCGCACACTTCATTGATGCGCACCGCCGACATCACCCGCACATAACCGCCGATGGCTTCCAGCGCATCCTGCATGGCCAAGGAATTCATCACCGTGGCCAGCATGCCCATGTGATCGCCGGTAACCCGATCCATGCCGGCACGCGCCAGACCCGCACCGCGAAAAATGTTGCCGCCGCCGATCACCACTGCGACTTGCACACCCAGATTGGTCACCTGGTGAATCTCGCTGGCAATGCGCTTAAGCATCTCCGGATCGATGCCGTAATCGGCGTTACCCATCAGGGCCTCGCCCGACAGTTTGAGCAGAATCCGGCTGAGTTTACCGTTGGTCGGCTTGGCGGGTGTGTTGGCTTTGGTCATAGGGTCTCGAGTGTATCTCGGGGCTCAGCTTGCGGGCTTAACTTTCTGTAATTATAAAGAACCCCGCACTGGGCGGGGTTCGTAGGGGCGGACCTATGTGTCCGCCCGCAACTTCACAAGGGCGGACACATGGGTCCGCCCCTACAGGGTTAACTGCCGAAAGCTTGCTTACGTACTTCGGCGGCAAAGTCTTCCTGCTTCTTTTCGATGCCGGCGCCCACTTCAAAGCGCAGGAACGAGGCAATCTCGGCCTTAGAAGACTTGAGGTATTGCTCCACGGTCTGTTTGTCGTCTTTGACGAACGGCTGACCCAACAACGTGATTTCACCGATCCACTTACGCAGCTTGCCGTCGATGATCTTGACCAACATCTCTTCCGGCTTGCTAGCGTTCTTGGGATCCAGCTTGATCTGCTCGAGCTGAATTTCTTTTTCCTTGCTGACCACTTCGGCAGGCACATCGGCCACCGACAAATGCGCCGGGTTGATCGCGGCCACATGCATGGCTACGTCCTTGGCCGTAGCTTCGTCGCCCGACTTCAAGGACACCAGCGCACCGATACGAGTGCCGTGCAGATAGGCGCCGATCACGCCGCTGCTTTCCAGAATGGCCACGCGACGCACGCTGATGTTCTCGCCGATTTTGGCGATCAGCGCACGACGCGCTTCATCAACCGTGCTGCCGTCGGCCAGCGTGGCAGATAAGATGGCGTCGACGTCGTTGACGCGATTGGCCAGCGCCACCTTGCCGGCATTGGCGGCAAACACCTGGAAATCTTTTTCGCGGGCTACGAAGTCAGTTTCGCAATTGACTTCAACAATGGCAGCCAACTTGCCGTCGGCGCTACGCTCGACCACCACCACGCCTTCAGCAGCAATACGACCGGCCTTTTTGTCGGCCTTGGCCAGACCCGTCTTGCGCATCAGTTCGACTGCGGCATCCAGATCGCCACCGGTTTCGACGAGCGCTTTTTTGCACTCCATCATGCCGGCGCCGGTGCGCTCACGCAGGGTTTTTACGGCTTCTGCGGTAATAGACATAGGTTTCACTCCAAGCTAAAGCCCGCAGCGAGCGGGCTTTGCATCAACAACTACAGATCCAAAGATCCAACGTAGGACCAAAGACCAGCCTAGCGCTTAGCGGCGCGGGCGACCCGAACCTTCGGCAGCGTCAGCCTCTTCGTCGGCAGCTTCTGCTGTCACAGAGGTGATGGCGACATCGCCTTCCACCAGGGCCTTGTCGACCACGGGAACGCGACGACCCGCGGTCTTCTTCTTGGCAGCAGTCGCGGGTTTACGGCGTGGCGCGCCAACACGCGGTTTGGGCTTGCCTTCTTCATCCAACTCGACGAATTCGTCTTCGCCGGCCGGCACCGAGGGCGCTGCGGACTTGCCGTCCAACACCGAGTCGGCCATGCCGAACGCATACAACTGAATGGCGCGCATCGCGTCGTCGTTGCCTGGAATCAAGTAGTCCACGCCTTCGGGCGAGCAGTTGCTATCGACAATCGCCACCACCGGAATGCCCAGCTTCTTGGCTTCGTGGATGGCAATGTGCTCATGGCCGACGTCGACCACGAACAACACATCGGGCAGCGAATCCATGTTCTTGATGCCGCCCAGACTGCGTTCCAGCTTTTCCTGCTCGCGGCGCAATTGCTGCGCTTCGCGCTTGCTGTGGTGGTCGATGGTGCCATTGGCAACCTTCTCGTCCAATTCCATCAGGCGCTTGATCGAACCGCGCACGGTCTTGAAATTGGTGAGCATGCCGCCCAGCCAACGATGGCTGACGAAGGGCATGTTGCAACGGATGGCTTCCTGCTTGATCGCGTCGCGCGCCGAGCGCTTGGTGCCGACGAACAGCACTTTGCCGCCGTCCGCTACCACCTGGCGAATGAATCCGGCAGCTTCGTTGTAAAGCGGCAGGCTCTTTTCCAGGTTGATGATATGAATTCGGTTACGTTCGCCGAAGATGTACGGAGCCATCTTGGGGTTCCAGAAGCGGGTTTGGTGTCCGAAATGAACACCCGCTTCCAGCATCTGTCGCATTGACACGCTGGACATGTAATCTCTCCAAATTGTAGGGGTTAGGCCGCCACGTACCCCTGACGACAACCCGGGAAGTCGCGACGAATACAATATTCGTCGTTGCAGCCCCAGGCACCCAGCCGTCAGTGTCGATACGTGTGTGGTTTTGATTGCGAAAAAAACGGGCGCTTTATACCATGACTTTCCTTATCAACCAAATATTTATGCGCACCGGCGCGGCGTCAGCCACGACCTTAGCGGCTATGTAGCGCAAGCGCTAGAGAAACCCCAGCCCTTCATGAATTTCACCATCAAATCCCCCGCCGAACAGGACGCCATGCGCCGTGCCGGACGGATGGCCGCCGACCTGCTCGATTTTATCGAGCCCCACATTCAACCGGGCATCACCACCGACGAACTCAACAACCTGTGCCACCAACACATGGTGGAGGTGCAAAAAACCGTGCCGGCGCCACTGAATTACCGAGGCTTTCCGCGCTCGATCTGCACCTCGGTCAATCATGTGGTTTGCCACGGCATTCCCAGCGACAAAAAGCTCAAACAGGGTGACATCGTCAATGTGGATGTCACGCCGATTACCGACGGCTGGCATGGCGACGCCAGCCGCACTTTCGTAGTAGGCAAGGCGGCACCCGCCACCGAGCGCTTGGTGGATGTCACCTACCGCGCCATGTGGTTAGGGATAAAGCAACTACGGCATGGCGCATACCTGGGCGATATCGGCAGTGCGATCCAGCAGTATGTCGAAGCGCAACACTACTCGGTGGTGCGCGAGTACTGTGGCCATGGCATTGGCAAGGTGTTCCATGAAGACCCGCAGGTGTTGCACTACGGCGCGGCCGGCACCGGTTTTCAATTACAGGCGGGCATGACGATTACTGTGGAACCCATGGTCAATGTGGGCAAACGCCATGTGCGTCTACTGCCGGACGGCTGGACCGTGATCACCAAGGATCATTCGCTGTCGGCGCAATGGGAGCACACCGTCTTAGTCACCGAAACGGGTTATGAAGTGCTGACGTTGGGCGCCAAAGAACGCCAGCACAGCCCGCCAGTTTGACCGAAAAGCCGGCCGCGAATCGCCACACTCTCTGTGGCATCATGCGCGCACTTTTCGCGGCCCCTGACCCTGATTCGCTTGGCGAGCCTCCATGCAAACTCTGATGACCGAAGATTCCGAAGACTCGAGCGCCACCGCCAAGGATCCAGCCTGGGAATATCTGGCCAGTGTCGATAGCGAACTGGCCGCGCAGAAGTATGAAGTCGCAGCGTTTCGCGCCGTCTTGAACGAAGGCGACAACCGCCTCAAACAACGCTTCAACGACGAAGACTCGGTGGAAGTGCTGGTGCGCGACCGCGCCCGGTTGGTCGATGCCTTGTTGCGCACCAACTGGCGTTTGCATGTCGGCGATCAATACAAGGATCTGGCGCTGATTGCCGTGGGCGGCTATGGCCGGGGCGAGCTGAATCTGTGTTCCGACATCGACGTGATGATCCTGTTACCCAAGAGCGAAGACAGCATCTGGCAAAGCTCACTGGAGCGTTTTCTCACTTTCATGTGGGACATCGGTCTGGAAGTCGGCCACAGCGTGCGCACCATCGACGATTGCCAGCGCGAAAGCGCGGCCGATGTGAGTGTCGCCACTACGCTGATTGAATCGCGTCTACTGGCTGGACCCGAGCTGCTGCTCGAAGCCATGCGACGAGCGCTGGCGCCGGAACGCGTCTGGCCCACCAAGGATTTTTTCGAAGCCAAGGTAGCTGAACAAGAAACCCGTCATCATCGCTATCACGACACCGCCTACAACCTGGAACCCAACGTCAAATCCAGTCCGGGCGGTTTGCGCGATATTCAAACCATCGGCTGGGTGGCTAAGCGTCACTTCGGCGCCGACTCGCTCGATGAATTGGTCACGCACAATTTCTTAACGCGCAGCGAGCTGCGCAAACTCAAAGCCGCGCAAGCCTTTTTATGGCGCGTGCGCTTTGCGCTACACCTGCTCACCGGCCGGCGCGAAGATCGCATTCTGTTCGACTATCAAATCAAGCTGGCCAAGATGTTTGGCTATGAAGACGCCACCTATACGCTGGCGGTCGAACAATTCATGCAACGCTATTATCGCAATGCGATGGAAATCAGCCTGCTGAATGAAATGTTGTTGCAACTGTTCAGCGAAGCCATTCTCTCCGACCCGCATGTCAAACCCGAACCCGTTAATCCGCGCTTCCAGCTTCGTAATGGCTATCTGGAAACCGTGAATGACGATGTGTTTGAACGCTACCCCTCTGCCCTGCTGGAGATTTTCGTGGTGCTGCAGCAGCATCCGGAGTTGCACGGCGTCAGCGCTTCGACCATCAGACAAGTCACGCGGCACCTATGGCTGATCGATGACGAATTCCGTCAGCATCCGCGCAATCACCGGTTGTTCATGGAGATCCTGTTGGCGCCGGTAGGCGTCACGCATGAACTGCGGCGCATGAATGCCTATGGCGTGCTGGGCCGTTACATTCCTGCCTTTGGTCGCGTCGTCGGTCGCATGCAGTACGACTTGTTCCATGTGTACACCGTCGATGCTCATACCTTGTTCGTGCTCAGTAATCTACGTCGCTTGGCCATGCCCAAGTTCGATCACGAGCTGCCGACCATCTCGCACATCATGCAAGCCTTGCCGAAACCGGAAGTGGCCTATCTCGGCGCGTTATTCCACGACATTGCCAAGGGACGCGGCGGCGATCATTCGGAGCTGGGATCGGTGGATTCGGAAACCTTTTGCCTAGAACAAGGCATGTCGCGTTACGACGCGCGCTTAGTCTCGTGGCTGGTGCGCAACCATCTGGTGTTGTCGATTACTGCACAAAAGAAAGACATCAGCGATCCGCAGGTGGTCAATGATTTTGTGCAGTTGGTGGGCGATCAGACCCATTTGGATTATCTGTACGTGTTGACGGTATCGGATGTGCGCGGCACCAATCCGAAATTGTGGAACAACTGGAAAGCTTCGCTGTTTGCCGATTTCTACGAACGAGTTAAGCGCGCCTTGCGTCGCGGCGTGGAAAATCCCATCGATAAGGATGAGCTGATTGCAGAGACTCAGGAGAGTGCGCGCGAAATGCTGCTGAATGCCGGCATCAGCGCGGCACAAGTGGAAGGCGTTTGGGAACGCTTCCCCGAAGTTTACTTTGTGCGCTTCAACGCCAACGAGATT
The DNA here is from genome assembly GCA_031388915.1 of Pseudomonadota bacterium. Classification (GTDB taxonomy): domain Bacteria; phylum Pseudomonadota; class Gammaproteobacteria; order Steroidobacterales; family Steroidobacteraceae; genus CAILZL01. The sequence goes on from JANMSB010000012.1 coordinate 16,421, forward strand.
GCCTGGCACACCGAATTGCTGGCCAACCGCGCCGCCAGCGATGACACACCCTTGGTGTCGATCCGGCAGGTGCCGGGACGGGGCGGCACGGCGGTGCTCGCCTATACCTCGCGCCGTCAATACAGCTTCGCTAAAACCACTGCGTTGCTCGATCAAATGGGCATCAACATCGTCGATGCGCGCATCATGCCCACCAACGATGGTCATTCACTCGACACCTATCACGTACTCGAAGACACCAACAAAGAATTAAGCGATGCCACGCGCATTCGCGACATTGAAACCGAACTACGACGTGTATTGGCTGTTCAAGACGGCAACTTAACTGCCGTAACCCGCCGCGCTACGCGCCAGGCACGGCTGTTTACTACGCGAACGCATATCAATTTCAGCGACGACACCGTCAACAACCGCACCATCCTGGAATTGATTGCCGGTGATCGCCCGGGGTTGCTGTCGCAGATCGGCAAGGTGTTCATGCAGGAGCATGTATACCTGCACGATGCCAAGATCGGCACCGTGGGCGAACGCGCTGAAGACGTGTTCTATGTCACCGATGAAGTCGGTCATCCTTTGTTGCAACAAACCCGCGAGCAATTGCAGCAGCAACTGATCGCGGCGCTGGATCAAACAGCGAGCGCTGCATCGGGTTCAGTGCGTTTCTGAAATCTTTCTATGAATCCCAGCCTGTCCCTACTCAAGCCCTATCCATTCGAGCGCCTGCGCGCGCTGCTGGCGAATAGCAAACCGAACGCCACGCAAAAAGCGATAGGCCTGCAAATCGGCGAGCCGCGTCATCCAGCGCCAGCCTTTGTGGAACAAGCGCTGACCGACAATATGAAAGGCTTGGGCAGTTATCCTTTAACCGCCGGCATTCCCGAACTGCGTCAGTCAATTGCGGCATGGCTGTCGCGTCGCTTCAAGCTGCCGGTAAACAGCATCCATCCCGACAGCATGGTATTGCCGGTGAACGGCACACGCGAAGCCTTGTTCGCCTTTGTACAAGCCGTGGTGGATCGCAGCAAACCTGCCGCAGTGTTAATGCCCAATCCCTTCTATCAAATCTATGAAGGCGCAGCCTTGTTAGCCGGTGCCGAGCCGGTATTTCTCAACACCACCGCAGCCACGGGTTACTTGCCGGATCTGGATGGCGTGAAACCAGAGGTCTGGCAACGTTGCCAGGTGTTGTTCCTCTGCTCGCCGGGCAATCCTACCGGTGCAGTGATGTCGCTGGACTATTTCAAGAAAGCCTTGGCGCTGGCGGATCGCTATAACTTTGTCGTTGCATCGGACGAGTGCTATTCGGAAATCTATTTGGATGAAAACAAACCACCGATTGGTTTAGTGGAAGCCGCCTTTGCCAGCGGCCGCGACAACTTGAAAAATTGCATGGTGTTTCACAGCTTGTCGAAACGCTCCAGCGTGCCGGGTTTGCGTTCCGGTTTTGTCGCCGGCGATCCCAACATCATCAAACCCTTCCTGCTGTATCGCACCTATCACGGCTGCGCCATGCCGCCGCCCACGCAAATGGCCAGCATCCTGGCGTGGAATGATGAAGCGCATGTGGCTGAAAACCGCCGCCTGTATCAAGCCAAATTCGCCGCCATGTTGCCCATCCTGAAACCGGTGATGGATATTTACGCGCCGGAAGCGGGGTTTTATTTATGGCCCCAAGTCGGCGACGATGAACGCTTCACTCGCGAACTGTATGAACAGCAACATGTGATGACCTTGCCCGGCAGTTATCTGTCGCGCGCCACGCCGCAGGGTGATCCCGGCAAGGGTCATGTGCGTCTGTCGCTCACGGCCAGCGTGGATGAATGTCGTGAAGCGGCGCACCGCATACGGACTTATATTGAATCGAGATGATGCCCCCTCCTGCCCTCCCCTACTCCGCAGGGGGAGAGAAAGAACTTCACTCCCTCCCCTGCTCCGCGGGGGAGGGTTGGGGTGGGGGCATCGAGTAACACATGAAACTCAGTTAATTGGAATCTGCACCCACGCCGGCCAGAGCCATCGCATACGCGCGATGCGCTGCGACAAAGCGCGGGCGCAATTCCAGAGCCTTCGCGAGAAACTCCAGCTTCTCGGTGCCTTCCGTCCGGATGTTGTGCAACCGCGCCAAGACGAGCCATGGGTCTGCCTCGCCGGGACGCCGTGCGATGAGTTCGCGGGCCATCTCACGCGGAAGCTCAGGACGATCCATCTCCGCAGCCCAACGCGTGAGTGTCGACCAGCCCCACTCGTATGTCGGATCGATCTGCAGCGCGTGAGTCAGCTTCGCAAGTCCTTCCTCTCGATCTCCCAGCTTCCAGAGCGCCTCCGCCAGGAAGCCGTGGTTGAAAACGTCGAACGGAGATCGCGCACACGCCATTTGCATGAGGTCGCGGGACTTTGCGAAGTCTCCACCCCGCTCGTAACACTCCGCCAGACTTCGCGCTGCAACTCCCGAGGCGGGATCAATCCGAAGAGCCTCCTCCAGCGACGCAGCTTCGCCCGCCTCATCCAGTCGAGCGCGATAGACCAGCGCCAGATCCATCCATGCACTGGAAGACAGCGGGAAGAGCTCGGAAGCTCTGCGGGCGAACTCCAGCGCGGAATCCTCCTGCTTCATATCGAGGAAATGCCGCGTCAGTACCGACCACGTCTGCGGAAGATCTGGGCGCGCTTCGTGTGCCGCCCGCAGCGATTGCTCCAGCTCCGGTAGATCCAGCACGCCGGCGGCTGCTTCCCGAAACGCCATGAGACCATCTCCGCCGATGACCTGCTGCTTGAGCTGATCCTCAAGAAAGACGATCGCCGCTTTCCGCTCCTGCAACGTCGTGCAGGTCCGCATGAGATTGTCGGTGGCCGCGGTAAGGTCGACGCTGATCTTCAGCGCGGACTCGAAGCTTTCGCGCGCCTCCGGAAGACGGCCCGTTAAGCGCAGATGGTAACCTAGAAAGTAGTGCGACCAGGGATCGTCGGGCGCCACATCCACTGCGGCACGGGCGGCGGCGAGTGCATCTTCCTCACGCTGTTGGCGGAAGAGCGCGGATGCGAGTTCGCGATGCGACCACGCCTCCTGCGGATTGATCTCAATCAGCTTCCGCACCGCTGCCTCGTGCTCCGTCGCACTGGCCTCACTCATCCACTCCGCACGAAGCCGGTGCAGGCTGAAGTTCCGCGGGAACCGCTCACACATGGAGCGCAGATGCTCCAGCGCCGCCTCGCGGGATTCCACGGCTGCCAGGAGGTAAGTGACAGACGAGTGCGCGTCGAGGGAGGTCGGCTCCAGTGCCAGGACTTCCTTCCATCGCGCCAGCGTTTCCTTTGGCTCACCGCGATACCGGTGCAGCCGCGCGGCGGTCCGCAGCCAGTTGCCCCGGTGGCTGGACTTTTCCGCTTGCGCCAACAGCTTCCCGGATTCCTCGATGTTCCCGAAGCGCGAATAGGCGTCGGCCGCAAAGAGCAGTAGCTCGGCGTCCTCGGAATGCTTCGCGAGTGCGGCCGC
>JANMSB010000022.1:0-19368 GCA_031388915.1 Pseudomonadota bacterium
GCATGAGGTTGGCGCGGGTATTTCACTGGGACGCGATGCATTTGGTGACAAGTTTGCGCGCCTAAGCGCATCGATCGATCTGGCTCCCGGAACCAGTGCTGTCTTGTCCGCAGACATGACGCACGAATCGGCCGCGGATGACGGGGTCGATGTGTTCGTGGATGCAGGCATCAACCGGAGCAGCGTGGAGCAGATCTTTTCGCTGCATGGCCCACACGAAGTGCGGCCTGATAGTACCGCTTATCACTTTGGGGTGGGGGCCCGACGCCAAATCGGGAAGCGCAGCTACTTGGGCGTGCGGCTGGAAGTGGATGATGTTGATGACCACAGCCTGATTTCCGTTCGTGCGCTGGACTACCGTTACCGAGTGCTTTCTTCGCTTGCTGCGGGCGTATTTATCGGTGTGGGGCGGTATGACTGGGGCGCGCCAGCCTATGGTTGGTACGGCGGGCTGGGTTTGCAATGGATGGATGTGCTGCCCAAATGGGATGTTGGATTCGACTGGCGTTATTACGACAAGTTATCGCGGAATCGGGTGTTACCCGACGATCCGCCCTACGATGCAGAACGTCCGAGACTTCATTTTGACATCGAAGGGCAGTCGCTGTACATCAGCCGCCGCTTCTGACATTGGTCGATCGACGGCAGATATTTTCCCATTCGTCGTCACTTAGCTTATGCCACGCGTGGAATCCAAATGGTAAGGCCGTTTTGCAAAACTTCGCGGCGACGCTGGGGTACGCTTCCCAGGCAAAGGTAGCTGAATCCTTTAGATTGGGAATCTTAAGATTAGCCTTGTAGCGATTTGCCTCTATCGAGAAGAAAACATCTTCCGACCAGGGTGTACGTAGCCCGTGGCGATAAGGTTCCACGCGTTTATCCAAGCGCGACAACAATTTTCTGAGGCTGGCGATTTTGCGCAGCGAAAAACCGCCGTTGCCTGCCGAATAGTGCTGTTGGCCATGGTGATCACCAGTTTTGTTCATATATTGACGATTGGTGAGTCGAAAATACTTTCTGCGGATCGCGGCGGAAAATAGCGTTAACTTGCTTGGTGGAATGCCGCTTGGAATCCACGGCGCACCAACATAGTCATAGTTGCGCTCACACCATTCAAGCAATTGATCCGAGAATACGAAAGAATCCAATTGGTGTACCAGCATGAAATCATATGCGGCGAAGCGTGCGTAGAATTCGTCGGATAACATCATCCGGTTGTAGCTCTTGATGCTGACGAAATATCCGTCGCTGAAGCTTGTGCTTTGCAGGGCCGGATATTTGTCCAGTATCGTAGAAATATTCAGGTGTACTGGCTTCACCAAGATAATGGGGTGCTTACCGAGAATGGTGACACAGCGGTCCAGTGATGCCCATTCATGCGGTGCAAGTGCGGTGGTATACACCGGCACGACGACGCAAACGGGTTGAGTGCTGGTTATCATGGTGCACTCAAGTATGCCATGATGCAGTAATTTAGGCATCCGAGCTGGTCGCTACGATGCCTTCATCGGAGTCCCGAGTGGGCAAGATCTATTTCGATATTACAGATATCGTGCATTTTGCACGACGCAGCAATCGGCTCACCGGTATACAGCGGGTTGAGTTCAACCTGATCAACCTGCTCGCTGCCAAGCATGGCGGCGAACATATTCGTTGCATTTTTTTTCAATCATCCCAGCGTAGATATTACGAGTTTGATCCGGCAACGCGTGCGCCGGACGCCGAGTTCGATGCCGAGCGTCTGTTGCTCGACCTCGGCCTGATGAAGGTTACGGCTCGCTATCCAAGCAAGGTGCAGATCAAAGGCTATTTGCGCACCCATGCCCGCAATAAGCTGCAACGGGTGTTGTACAAACTAAAAATTTACCTGCTGGCCTGGCTTTCCCCGGAAAAGCTGGCACAGATGGGCTTATCGCTCATGCCGGTAGCGGGTAATTCACAAGTAGCCGTGCAGAAATACAAGGTGGATCGGCTGCCGGAGAATTGTCACTTGGTGCATCTGGGTTCTTCGTGGTTCTTTCCGGAGGCTTGGCGGTTTGCGGCGCAATACAAGTTGTGTGGTGGCGACGTGGTTCAGTACGTTCATGATCTGATTCCAGTAACGCATCCCGAATTCATGCCGGCCAAGGAACCGCCAATGTTTACGCATTGGCTGGAACAGGCGTTGAGCTACGCAACACGCTTTCCCTGCAACTCGCGTTGGACGGCGAACGATTTACAGCAGTTTGCGCGGCAGAAAGGTGCCGAGTGCAGCTTGCATGTTGTGCCGCTCGCGCATGAATTCATGGGCTTTGCGCGTAACAGTGAGCCGGCTTTGCCGGATCGATTGACCAGTCTTGCCGGATGCCGATTCGTGCTTTGCGTGGGTACCATCGAAGCACGCAAGAATGGATTGTCCTTGCTGAAGGCGTGGCAGCAGTTGATGGACGAGCTGGGCACGGATATGCCAATGCTGGTATTTGCAGGGCGCTACGGCAAGATTGGTGGAGACGAATTTCGTGATCACCTGCAGGCTCACCCCGAGTTGCAGAAACTCGTGCGAGTGGTTGATGGGCCTTCCGATCAGGCAATGGCCTGGATGTATCGTAACTGTCTGTTTTCGACCTACCCGAGCCATGTCGAAGGCTGGGGACTACCGGTGGGGGAGTCGGCATGGTTTGGCCGCTACTGCGTCGCTTCGCAAGCCAGCTCAATACCCGAAGTGTGTGGTGAGCTTGCCGGTTACGTTAATCCCAATGATCTGAGCAGTATCAAGGCGGGCATATTAAAGCCGATAACTGACCCAGCGTATTTGCGCGAACGTGAGGCGGCTATTGCGGCTGCGCCATTGCGTACCTGGAGCGATGTTGCCGATGATCTCTACGCTTACATTGTCGGCAAATCACATTGAGGGTTTGCTGGTATGGTTGCTACCGCTTGCTCATAAAATCGTTGTCATACCGGTCGTACTTCAGCGCCGCGTAGCGAAAGAAACATTCTTGGGCCAGAAAATAGCAGTGCAGAAACCCTGCCGCGCCGCAGAGAAAACCTCTGCGCAGAATATAGTTCTTAAAAAAGATCGAGAATGCCGAGGCCATGCCGTACAGAATGCCGCCGCGCTTGCCTTGTGCTGCGCGCTTGGCGGCGCCGAGTTGCACGTATTGCGCGAGCTTAAGCAGACTAACGTACACGGACTCACGCGAATAATGTGGCAGGCGGGACTTGAAGGTGAGAATGAGTGGTTCGTTTTTTGTCACGGCGCGTTCGTGAACAGCGCCTTCAAACTTGATTAACGATTGGGTTCTAAACATGCGCTTAGCGCCGCCAGAGTGCGCCATCAGATTCAACGGCCGGCCGAAGGCGACTTGATTCCAAACCACTTTCCAGACGGCATCGCGGCCGCTGGCTACTGCTGCTTGAATCTCCGCCTGCAATGAGGGTGTGATGACTTCATCCGCATCCAGAAACAATACGTAGTCCGCTTGAACATGTGCCAAGGCACGATTGCGTTGTTCGGCAAAGCCTTGCCAATTCGGGTACTCGAATACCTGTGCGCCCAAGGACGTTGCCAGTGCTTGGGTACCGTCGTTGCTGCCGCTGTCGATGACCAGCAGTTGGTTGGCGAATTTCGCGTTGTTAATACACCGTTCGATACGGTGTGCTTCGTTAAGCGTAAGGATGGCGATAGCCAATGTACTCGGCATGAGTCAACGCCTCTGTTGCGGCCAGCGTGGTTGTAGCAGGCCCATGATGCGGCCGGCCAATCGCGCCAGGTATTTGGGTTGAGGGATGAGACAACGCAGTGGGAAACTCAATAGCGCCAAAATCAGTACGCGCCAGCGTAATCGCTGGGCGCGCGAAAAATTCTGATGTTTGGCCACAAACAATATCTTTGATTGAGCGTGATGAAAGCCGCGTAGATATTCGGCGCGCCACGGCGATTTCCCTTTCACCGAGCCGCGCGAATGATGTATGGCGCGCAAATGCGGCGCAATCAATATGGGTTTGCGCTGTGCAAACACGCGCTCGCATAGATCGTCGTCTTCGTAGTACAGAAAAAAATCTTCGTCGAAGAAGCCGACCTCGCGCATCACTTGCAAGTTCAACAGCACAATGGCGCCGGTGATAAAGCCTACGCAACACAAGGCTTCTGCGCCTGGCCCTTTGGAAGTCCAGCATGAGCGTGGCCAGCGGTAGTTGATTTCCGGCTGGCCACTGGCGTTGGTGAGTTGCGGCGCAAGCATGGCGGCCTCAGGCCAATCGGCGCCAATGCCGACTAATTGTGCGATGACTTCCGGGGTCGTTTCGCAATCTGGATTGAGCAGCAAGGCGTAAGGCGTGCGCACTTGGAGCAGTGCGCGATTGTTGGCCGCGCCAAAACCCAGATTGCGTGCATTGCGCAGCACCTGGGCATGCGGCAGTAAGCGAGCAATGGTGGGCGCCGTGTCGTCTTGGCTGGCGTTATCCACGAACACCACCTGCGGGCAATGCCGCAAAAAAGGTTCGAGCCGATGAATGCAGTGGGCGCTATTGAACGTCACACTGATCACCGTGACTTGTTGCAGACGGTCGCGTATCGCTGCGGCGTTCAACGCATCCGTATGCATTCGCCATCCACATGTAGTGCTGCCAACATATCGTTCATTGGTCCTAGCTCACGTCCGCCGCAGCGATACAGCGGCGCAGCGAAGGATTGGCAGATCAGCAGCACGATGGTCACGCTGGCCCAGACGGTTGCTGCGGTCCGCACGCGCGGCGCATGCCGAGTACGCAATAACGCCTGCGCCGTAAACACCAGAATCAACGCGACCGCCGGCAGCAACACAAATGCCTGCCAGAACATGACAGTGGTCGGTGAGATGGCAAAGGAGATCAGGGCCGCCACGAAAGTTAGCGTGATGTAACGACGCAGCCAGGCACGCGGTTGGTCGGGGGTGACTTGACGCCAGCGCAGCAAGTGTCGTGCGCGCTTGAAAAAGCGCCAGTTAGCCCAGGCCACTGGCAGCAATGTCAGATGTGCCAGTCCCCCAATTGCTACAGCTAGCGGCCGCAGCCAGTTGTTAGCTGAATTGCCCAGTACGATGCTGAAGTCAAAATCCACCATGCGACTTGCCAGGCTCAGACTGGACATCTTCAGCCAGTACAGCACGCCTCTGATGAAGGGAAACACATAGATCAAGCCGCGCAGGAAAAAGCCTTTTTCGCCGGGTGCGAGCGTCGGATCGTTATGCACGGCCATCGCCCACGGCACGAAGCTGGCGATGCTTAACAACGCGCCGATGGCAAAGCCGCCCCAATGCACTTTGATTTGCTTGTTCAAAAACAGCAGCAACGACAGGATGGCCAGCACGAATGCCGACGTATGGGCGTGCATGCCCAGTGCGATTATCAACACATGTAGTGCGGTAATCAGTGCGTTGCGCTGCCGTGCCATGCACTGTGCCGTCGCCAAGTGCAACACCGCGAACACGAACATGTAGCTGGAGTTCCAGATGTGCGCGGCGAAATATAAATGCCAGGGTCCAAGCCACACCAACACCAGCAGCAGCCACTGGCCGTTGCGGGTCAGCGCGGGTTTCAATAGATGCGCCAGAAATAAAAATGCACAGGCATGCAGCAGCAGGATGGACAAGGCCGGCGCGCGATAGTCCTGCCACAGCATCAGCGGCAAGCCCACTAGCAATCCGGTGAATCCACCCGGGGAGCGGCCGCCTGCCGAGGTGGGCATGCCGTAAGGCAGCCAATCGCCATTCTTGAAGCTCCAGCCAAGGTCGAGCATCAAGGATTGATCGCCGCCAATTTGGGAGTTCCACACCATCACCAAACCGATAACCAAGCCAAGGAGAAACAGCCCGACGTAACTCAGGCGGTGTTCGACAGTAAGTGACTTCATGGGCAAATCAACGCTGCGTCAATGCGGCCATGACGCGCTGTGCAGCCGCCACGGTGGTATCTATGTCCGCGCTGGAATGCGCCGCCGACACAAAGCCGGCCTCGTATGCCGATGGCGCCAGGTACACGCCCTCGTTCAGCATGCCGTGGAAGAAGCGCTTAAAGCGTTCCGTATCGCTGCGCATTACCTGTGCGTAGCTGCTGATGGTGGGTTCGCTGTTGAAATACAGGCCGAACATGCCGCCCACCTGCGTGGTGGTGAAGGCAACACCGGCTTTCTCAGCGGCTTGCCGTAGTCCATTCAATAGGCTGGTAGTGCGCGCCGTCAGTTGCGCATAAAAGTCGGGCTGCGCGCTGATGAGTTCGAGCGTAGTTAACCCTGCCGCCATCGCCACCGGGTTGCCCGACAAGGTGCCGGCTTGATACACGGGGCCCAGTGGCGCCAGTTTTTCCATGATGGCGCGTTTGCCGCCAAACGCGCCCACCGGCATACCGCCGCCGACAATTTTGCCCAATGTCGTCAGATCGGGAGTCACGCCATACAGTGCTTGTGCGCCACCCAAGGCGACGCGAAAACCGGTCATCACTTCGTCGAAGATCAACACCGCGCCGGAGCGATCGCACACCTTGCGCAGGGTTTGCAGAAAGCCGGGCGCTGGCGGCACGCAGTTCATATTGCCAGCCACCGGTTCAACGATGATGCAGGCAATCTGATTGCCGATGTCGTTGAACACCTGTTCCACTTGGGCGCTGTCGTTGTAGTTCAGCGTAATGGTGTGCGCGGCCATCGCGGCCGGCACGCCCGGCGAGGTGGGCACGCCCAGCGTCAACGCGCCGGAACCGGCTTTCACCAGCAAGGAATCGGAGTGGCCGTGATAACAGCCTTCGAACTTCACGATCTTGTCGCGACCGGTGAAGCCACGCGCCAAGCGAATCGCGCTCATGGTGGCTTCGGTGCCGCTGCTTACCATGCGCACTAGTTCAATGGAGGGCATGAGCGCGCAGATTTTTCGCGCGACGACGGTTTCGATCTCAGTGGGCGCGCCAAAACTCAAGCCCAGCGCAGCGCGTTCCTGTACTGCCTTGATGACTTCGGGGTGTGCGTGGCCAAGAATCATCGGTCCCCACGAGCCGACATAGTCGATATAGCGTTTGTCGTTGCTATCGTAGACGTATGCGCCCTGCGCGCGACTGAGAAACACCGGCTCGCCGCCCACGCCACGGAAGGCGCGCACCGGCGAATTGACTCCGCCGGGGATGTAACGACAGGCTTCGCTATACAGACTCATCTATGGGCACCTAGGAAATGCATGTTCTTAACGGGCTTTTGAGTTTATCTCGCTAGCACAGGACACTTCGACTCCGCTCAGTGACCGGAGGTGCACGTTCCGGTCACTGAGCGGAGTCGAAGTGTCCTGATTCAACCCAGATTGGTTAGGTGCGCAAGTGTAGGGATTTCTGCGCTGAATGGCAGCATTCTGGTTGCTTGCCGGCGCAGTTCCCGGTTTAATCGCGGCCACTTTAAACAGGCTTCCCAGTTGGATTGTTGGCAAATGAAATCCTATTTGTGCGTGATTTGCGGTTATGTCTACGAAGAAGAAAAGGGCGACGTCGTCGCGGGCATTCCGCCGGGCACCAAGTGGGAAGACGTGCCATTGTCCTGGCGCTGCCCCGACTGCGGCGCTGGCAAAGAAGAATTCGACATGATTGAGATCTGATGAGGACGAAGGCTGTGGGTAGAACCAAGCAGGCTATGCACGTTGTTCTCGCTACAGCCTACCGTTCCCAGTACACGGCCTTCTTATGACCACCTACCTGTGGATTGCGCTTGGCGGTGCTTTGGGTAGCGTGGCGCGCTTCGCCTCCACCGAATGGGTGCACTTGCGTTGGCCGTCCAGTTTTCCCTGGGGCACGTTGCTGGTGAATGTGCTGGGTAGTTTGTTGATTGGCATCTTGACGGCGCTCAGTGAATCCGACCGCTGGCACTTGCCGCTGGTGGCGCGGCAGTTCCTGATGATTGGCGTGCTGGGTGGCTACACCACGTTTTCCTCGTTCAGTCTGCAAACGTTGATGCTGATGCGTGATGGCGCGATGCTAAGCGCGGGCTTGAATGTGCTTGCTTCAGTGGCCCTGTGTCTGTTGGCCGCTGGGTGCGGTTTTGCGTTGGTGTCGGCCGTGGCGCGGGTGTAGCTTGTGGCGCCGGTAGACCATTCGTTGTCCGCTTACTGGCGCGTTACCTTGTAACCAGCGCGTTTCAACAACGCCACCAAGCCTTCATCGCCGAATAGGTGCAAGGCGCCTACGGCAATCAAGTAGTCATCGTGTTGTGTGTCCAGCAGTGGTTTGATGGCTGTGATCCAACGTCGGTTGCGGGTAGTCGTCAGCGCCGTAAACAGCTTGGGATCGTCTGCCAGCCCTTGTTGCAACATCTCGCTGAGATGTTTTTCATCGCCGCTGCGCCATGCGGTGAGCAGCGATTCCACTTCGGTGGGAATCTTGCCCAGTTCCGTCAGGGTGTAGTCCAAGTAGTCGCGCTGTGCTTGGTCATCCATCTGTGCGAACAAATTCAATTGTTGCTCCAGGGTTTCCAAGCCGTGAATGGGTTTGCGATCCGCTATGGCTTGTTGGGTCAACTGCATCTCGATGCCGGCCTCAGTCGCAAAGCCGAGTTTGGCCAATTGCAATTGCTCCAGGGTCAGCGCCGCCAGCCAGGGTTGAAAGGAGGACAGCATGCTGGCGTCGATTCCTAACGAACTCGCAGCCGCTTGCAACTTGCGATGGGTAGCCGCATCCAACTGCGACTCCAGGCGCTGGCCAGCAGGTAATAGGCCTAACTTAAACATCAGGCCCTGAGTAGCCATGGGGTCTACATCGTCCATATCGATTTCCATCAGCACTTGCTCGGCTTCGCGATAGGCCAGACGGATGTTGGTTGGCAGTGGTTCGTCAGCACGCAGCACGTGAATAGTGCCGAGCAGGTACACAGTGTTGTGTCGGCCCTGCACTTGCCAGATGGCTGGTGCGGCCGACGCCAGGGTTGTGGCGCATACAGCGCCAAGTACGAACAGTATTTTCAAGCAGCGTCGCAGCATGGACAATCCTGAGTGACTGGCTGTGCGACTGTAGGTCACCGGAGGGTGTCTAGCCAGTGTACTTCGCTGGCGATGCTGCCATCGATACCGAGCTGCAAGCTGCGATAGCCGGCCGGACGTGTGTCGACGGCGAACTCATGACTGCCAGGTAAAAATTGCACCGACGTGGCCGGCGTTGCCATGTAGCGCACGCCTTGCAGGTATTGATCCATGGCCTGATGTACATGACCCCACAATACACCGCGCACCTGCTGGTGACGTGAGAGTGTGGTGCGCAGCGCATCCGCATCTTCCAGGCCCACTTGATCCAGCCAATCGCTGCGCATGGCGATGGGATGATGATGTAGGCAGACCAGCGTATGCAGCTGCGCATGTTGGCTGAGCGTCGTATTCAGCCGGTCAATTTGCGCTTCGCCCAGCCGGCCACCGGCACGATTTTCCTGCCAACTGTTGAGCATCACCAGCAGCCAATCGCCGAGCACGACATGTTCATCCAGCACAAACGGGCGGCCTGCCAATTCCTTGCGCATGGCATCCGGTAAATCGTGATTGCCGGGCAGACAATAAACCGGCACCGATGATTGCTGAAACGACTCACGAATCAGTGCATAACCCGCAGCGTCATCTTGTACCAAGTCACCGGTGAGCAGAATCCCCTGGGCGCTCGCGAAGCGCTGCCGAGCATCGGCTAGCACCGTTTGCAATCGGTCATAGCTGGACACACCACGCAGCAAACCATCACGACTTCCCAACATGTGGGTATCGGTGATTTGCAGCAAATTTAGGGTGTGCTGATTGGACATGGTGGGCAACAAAGATTCTGAAATCAGTGGCCGGCATCATAGCGATGCCTGCTGATAAAAAACTTGATCGATGTGGAGTGTGACCGCGTTGGACTTGCGTCGGTTCGCACAATTATTGGGAGTGGTTCGCAGTTTTTCCGCTTTCGCGAAATGCCGACAGCCGCCGGCAAATTTATGTTCAGCCCAAAACAAAACAGCCGGCTTACGCCGGCTGTTGGTTCGCAGAACGAGTGACGGTCAATACCTATAGTGATCTGGTTTGAAGGGACCTTCAGCCGATACACCGATGTACTTGGCCTGCTCGGCAGTCAGCTTGGTCAGCTTCACGCCAATGCGCTCCAGGTGCAGTTGCGCCACTTTTTCATCGAGGTGCTTTGGCAGTACATACACATCGTTCTTGTACTTGCTGCCGTATTGGAACAGTTCGATCTGCGCCAACACCTGATTGGTGAAGGAGTTGGACATCACAAACGAAGGATGGCCCGTACCGCAGCCCAGGTTCACGAGTCGTCCTTCGGCAAGAATAATAATCCGCTTGCCGTCGGGGAAGATTACGTGATCGACCTGCGGTTTGATGTTCTCCCACTGGTACTGCTTGAGTGCGGCAATTTCGATCTCGCTGTCGAAGTGGCCGATATTGCAGACGATCGCTTGATGCCGCATGCGCTTCATGTGTTCGTGGGTGATGACGTTCACATTGCCGGTGGTGGTGACGAAGATATCGGCCTTGTCGGCTGCTTCATCCATGGTCACTACGCGATAGCCTTCCATCGCGGCTTGCAGCGCGCAGATCGGATCGATTTCAGTGACCCATACTTGCGCGGACAGCGCCCGCAGACTTTCTGCCGAACCCTTGCCCACGTCGCCGAAGCCCGCGACGACCGCAACCTTGCCGGCCAGCATCACGTCGGTAGCGCGCTTGATCGCATCCACCAGCGATTCGCGACAGCCATACAAGTTGTCGAACTTGGATTTCGTCACCGAGTCATTCACGTTAATTGCCGGGAAGGGCAGCCACCTTGCTTAGCGATTTCATACAGGCGCTTCACGCCGGTGGTGGTTTCTTCGGTAACGCCCTTGATTTGCGCGAGACGAGTCGAGTACCAACCCGGCTGTGTTGCCAGACGCTTCTTGATCGACGCATACAACGCGATTTCTTCTTCGTTGTTGGGTTTGGAAATTAGCGAGGCGTCCTTTTCAACCTTGCTACCCAGCATCAACAACAGCGTCGCATCGCCGCCGTCGTCGAGAATCATGTTGGCTTGAGCACCATTGGGCCATTCGAAAATGCGATGGGTGTAATCCCAATAATCATCCAGCGTTTCGCCCTTGTAGGCGAACACCGGTGTGCCGTTAGCAGCAATCGCCGCAGCAGCATGATCCTGCGTTGAGTAAATGTTGCACGAAGCCCAGCGCACATCGGCGCCCAGGGCTTTCAGGGTTTCAATCAACATCGCGGTTTGGATGGTCATGTGCAACGAACCGGCAATGCGTGCGCCTTTCAATGGCTGCGAAGCGCCGAACTCTTTGCGGATGGCCATCAGGCCAGGCATTTCGGTTTCGGCAATGGCCATTTCCTTGTGGCCCCAGCCGGCTTGCGTCATGTCCTTGACTAGATAGTCGGTGAAATTCTTCGATACAACGGCGTTCATGTGAGCCTCTCCTAACTGAAGTAATGAACTGAAGTTAAGAGCGCGGTTGAACAATCGCTCTGTCACCGAGCCTGACGACTCTTGCAGTCGCTGCAGCGCTCCTCGGTTACAGACAAAACATTTCAATGCTCCGATCCCTGGATGTAGGGGCCGACCCACGTGTCGGCCCATTCCTAAAATTGCGGCCCAGAGCGGGCGAACACATGGGTTCGCCCCTACCAAGCTGCGGTGTTACAGCTTGGCATCCTTGCGCAACGCCTCGGCGCGATCAGTCTTCTCCCACGAGAAAGCCGTGAAGCGTTCGTTCTTGTCGGCCGGATTGACCATTTCAACAGGCGCGCGGCCAAAGTGACCATAAGACGCGGTGACCTGATACATCGGGTGCAGCAGGTCCAGCATTTTGGTGATGCCGTAAGGACGCAGGTCGAAGTGCTTGCGCACCAGTTTTTCGATCTGGTCATCGGCAATTTTGCCGGTGCCGAACGTAGTCACGGTGATCGAGGTGGGTTCGGCCACGCCAATGGCGTAGGACACCTGGATTTCGCAGCGATCGGCCAGACCAGCAGCGACAATATTCTTGGCCACGTAGCGCGCCGCGTAGGCAGCCGAGCGGTCCACCTTGGAAGGGTCTTTGCCGGAGAACGCGCCGCCGCCGTGACGGGCCATGCCGCCGTAGCTATCGACAATGATCTTGCGGCCGGTCAGGCCGCAGTCGCCCACCGGGCCACCGATGACGAACTTGCCGGTGGGGTTGATGTGAATCTTTTTGCTGGACATTTTTTCGAACCAGGCTTTCGGCAGCACCGGCTTCAAGATTTCTTCGATCACCGCTTCGCGCAGGTCTTTGTTCTTGACGTTCGGATCGTGCTGAGTGGACAGCACCACCGCATCCAGACCCACTGCCTTGTCGTTCTCATAACGTAGGGTGACTTGGCTCTTGGCATCGGGCCGCAGCCAGGGCAAAACGCCTTTCTTACGCATTTTGGCTTGACGCTCGACCAGTCGATGCGCGTAGTAAATCGCGGCGGGCATCAATTCTTTGGTTTCGTTGCAGGCATAACCGAACATCAGGCCCTGATCGCCGGCGCCTTGTTCTTCGGGTTTTTTGCGATCCACGCCCTGATTGATATCGGGCGATTGCTTGCCGATCAAATTCAAAATACCGCAGGTGGCGCCATCAAACCCCACTTCGCTGGAGTCGTAGCCGATATCCAGAATCACCTTGCGGGTCAGCGCTTCCAAATCGATCCAGGCGCTGGTGGTGATTTCGCCGGCAACGATGGCAACACCGGTTTTCACCATGGTTTCGCAGGCAACGCGAGCCGACTTGTCCTGCTGCAGGATGGCATCCAACACGGCATCGGAAATCTGATCGGCAATTTTGTCCGGATGACCTTCGGAAACGGACTCGGAGGTGAACAAGTAGCTGCCTGACATGTGTATGGAGTTCCTTGATGAAGAGGCTGATTCAGCGGAAGGGCGACAATTAAGTTGCGCAGTATAACGATGTGCCGCCTGACATAAATGCCGTGCACCACAAAAATGCTGCGCAAGTGATCTGCATTCCAGTTTGCGACGGCGGGCGTCCTAGTGGAAAATGCGCGCCCTTTCCTTGGGCCATCAGGCCGACAGCTTCGGAGCCTCCCCCGCAATGTCTTCACCAGCACTCAGCCGCCGTACTTTGGCGAATGCCATTCGTTTTCTCGCCATGGACGCGGTGCAACAGGCCAACTCCGGGCACCCCGGTGCGCCCATGGGCATGGCCGATATTGCGCAGGTGCTGTGGAGCGATCACCTCAAATACAGTCCGAATAATCCGCGCTGGGCCAATCGCGACCGCTTCGTGCTCTCCAACGGCCACGGCTCGATGCTGCTGTACGCCCTATTGAACCTGACGGGCTATCCCTTAAGCATGGATGAAATTAAACGTTTTCGTCAGTTCGGGTCGCATACCGCCGGACACCCGGAGTTGGATTTGCACCTGGGAATTGAAACCACCACTGGGCCCTTGGGGCAGGGTATTGCCAACGCGGTGGGCATGGCGCTAGCGGAAAAGCTGCTAGCGGCGCAATTCAATCGCCCGGGATTCGACCTCGTCGATCATCACACCTACGTGTTCCTGGGCGATGGCTGCTTGATGGAAGGTATTTCGCACGAGGCCTGTTCGCTGGCCGGCACGCTCAAGCTCGATAAGCTGATTTGTTTCTACGACGACAACGGCATTTCCATCGATGGCGAAGTGCATGGCTGGTTTACTGACGACACCCCGAAACGTTTCGAGGCGTATGGCTGGCACGTGGCGGCAGGCGTGGATGGCCATGACCCAGTCGCCATCGAGCGCGCGATTCAGCAAGCCAAGGCGGCTGGCAAGCCCACGCTGATTTGCTGCAAAACAGTCATTGGTTTTGGTGCGCCTAATAAACAGGGCACCGAAGCCACCCACGGCGCGGCGCTGGGCGTGGATGAAGTTGCAGCAGCGCGCAAGAACCTGGGTTGGTCGTCGCCGCCTTTTGAAATCCCGTCTGAGATTCGCGCTGGTTGGGATCACCGCGATGCCGGTGCTGCCGTGGAGAAGTCCTGGAACTCAGTCTTCGCCGCCTACGCCCAGCAGTATCCCGAGTTGGCCAGTGAATTCACGCGCCGTATGGCGGGCGATTTGCCGGTGAATTTCCAGTCGGTGCTGGATGCCTATGTCGCTAAAACAGTTGAAGCCGCCGCGACGCTGGCCACACGCCAGGCTTCGCAGGCGGCGCTCAATGGCATTGGCCCGAGCTTGCCCGAATTCCTGGGTGGTTCTGCGGATCTCACCGGTTCCAACAACACCAATCGCAAAGACTCTCGTGCCATTACCGGCGACGATGCCGGTGGCAATTACTTGCACTATGGCGTGCGCGAGTTCGGCATGGCGGCCATCATGAATGGCTTGGCCTTGCACGGCGGCTTCATTCCCTACGGCGGCACCTTCCTGGTGTTTTCTGACTACGCGCGCAATGCCCTGCGCATGTCGGCGCTGATGAAGCAGCGGGTGATTTACGTGTTCACCCATGACTCGATTGGTTTAGGCGAGGACGGCCCGACC
Organism: Pseudomonadota bacterium; assembly: GCA_031388915.1. Taxonomy (GTDB): domain Bacteria; phylum Pseudomonadota; class Gammaproteobacteria; order Steroidobacterales; family Steroidobacteraceae; genus CAILZL01. The sequence continues at coordinate 14,498 of JANMSB010000022.1, forward strand.
CACCAACCTATTGAACACGTGGCTTCGTTGCGCATCATTCCGAATATGCAGGTCTGGCGTCCCTGCGACACCGTCGAAACGGCAGTGGTTTGGGGCGAAGCGGTCAAACATGCCACCGGCCCGAGTTCGCTGGTACTAACGCGCCAAGCGCTGGCGTTCCAGCCGCGCAACGCGCAACAGGTTGCCGATATTCGCCGTGGCGGCTATGTGTTGGTGAACTGCGCCGGCACGCCAGAGTTGATCATCATTGCTACGGGTTCGGAAGTCGCCTTGGCGGTGGATGCCGCCAAGCAACTGACCACTGCGGGCAAGCGCGTGCGGGTGGTGTCCATGCCCAATGTCACGTTGTTCGCCGCCCAGGATGCAGCGTATTGTGAGCAGGTGTTGCCAAGCGCGGTCGAGCGCCGTGTGATCATTGAAGCGGGTGTGCGCGACGCGTGGTGGCGCTATGCTGGCTTGAAGGGCGAGGTGATTGGCATGGAGAGTTTTGGCGCATCTGCACCGGCCAAAGATCTATTCAAGCACTTTGGCTTCACGATTGAGAACGTGGTTCAAGTCGCGCAGCGCGTGCTAGCCGCATAATGTCGAATCTTGAATGTTAATTTTTTAGGCGTCCCAAGAAAATTGAGCGGCAGATATTTAAGTTGTCACAACCTTGAAGGGTGAGGATCGGAACATGGCTATTAAAGTAGGTATTAACGGGTTTGGTCGCATTGGCCGCATGGTATTTCGCGCCGCGGTGCAGGACTTTCCTGAAATCGAGATCGTGGCTATCAACGACTTGCTCGAGCCCGACTACCTGGCCTACATGCTGAAGTACGATTCCGTGCACGGTAATTTCAAAGGCAGCGTGTCAGTCGAGGGCAACACGCTGGTAGTGAACGGTAAAAAAATCCGTCTCACCGCGGTGAAAGATCCTGCGGAGTTGAAATGGGGCGAGATTGGCGCGGATATCGTCGTTGAAGCCACCGGTCTGTTTCTTACCAAAGAAACTTGCGAGAAGCATCTCGCCGCCGGTGCCAAGAAGGTCATCATGTCCGCGCCGTCGAAAGACGATACGCCGATGTTCGTGTTCGGCGTGAACGACAAGACCTATGCCGGACAGACCATTATTTCCAACGCCTCGTGCACCACCAACTGCCTGGCGCCGATCGCCAAGGTGTTGAACGATAACTTCGGTATCAAACGCGGTTTGATGACCACCGTGCACGCCACCACCGCGACCCAGAAAACGGTTGATGGTCCATCCAACAAAGATTGGCGCGGCGGTCGCGGCATTCTGGAGAACATCATTCCGTCCTCGACCGGCGCCGCCAAGGCCGTCGGTGTAGTCATTCCGGAATTAAACAAGAAACTGACCGGTATGTCATTCCGCGTACCGACCTCGGATGTCTCGGTGGTGGATCTCACAGTCGAGCTGAAAACGGAGACGACCTACAAGCAGATCTGCGATGCCATGAAGGCCGCATCCGAAGGCGCGATGAAGGGTGTGTTGGGTTACACCGAAGAAAAAGTGGTCTCCACCGATTTCCGCGATGACCCTCGTACCTCTATTTTTGACGCCGAAGCCGGTATTGCCCTTGATGGCACCTTCGTCAAAGTCGTGTCGTGGTACGACAACGAATGGGGTTACTCAAGCAAGGTGCTGGAGATGGCGCGCGTCATTGCGAAATAACAACGAGTAGGGGCGGGTCGTGAGCCGCCCTTCTTGTTTGTGCCATTGTTGTTTGAGTGGATTTTGTTGGCTGGGATGCAATCCCAGCATCCAGAAAAAGCTGGGATTGCATCCCAGCCTACGATTGAGAGACGACCATGAAATTCCTGCGAATGACGGACCTGGATTTGAAAGGCAAGCGCGTCCTGATCCGTGAAGATTTGAATGTTCCCGTGACTGATGGTGTGGTGACTTCCGATGCGCGTATCCGCGCTTCGCTGCCCACCATTCAAGCTGCCAAGGACAACGGTGCGGCCGTGATGTTGATGTCGCATCTGGGTCGTCCCGAAGAAGGCGTGTACGCCGAAGAATTTTCGCTTGCACCCGTAGCCAAACGTCTGGGGGAGTTGCTGGGTTCGCCCGTCAAGTTGGTGAAAGACTGGTTGAATGGCGTGGACTGCAAGCCCGGCGAAGTCGTGTTGCTGGAAAACGTGCGCTTCAACAAGGGTGAGAAGAAGGACAAGGAGGATCTTGCCAAGCAGATGGCGGCCTTGTGCGATGTGTATGTGATGGATGCTTTTGGTACGGCGCATCGCGCCGAAGCCTCCACGCACGGCGTGGCGCGTTTCGCAAAACAGGCTTGTGCCGGCATCTTGCTGGCTAATGAACTCGAAGCACTGGATAAGGCGCTCGCCAATCCCAAGCGGCCGGTCACGGCCATCGTTGCCGGTTCCAAGGTGTCTACCAAGCTCACCGTGCTGGAAAGCTTGATGAGCAAAGTCGATCAGTTGATTGTCGGTGGTGGTATTGCCAATACCTTCCTCGCGGCCGCAGGTTATCCAGTCGGCAAGTCCTTGTACGAAGCCGACATGCTGGGCATTGCCAAAGATTTGCTGGAGAAGTCCAAGCAGCGCGGTGTAGCGATTCCCTTGCCGATTGATGTGGTTGTGGCCAAAGAGTTTTCTGCCACTGCCAAGGCCACGGTGAAGGCCATCAGCGATGTGGCGGCTGATGATTTGATTCTGGATGTCGGCCCCAAGACCGCTGAACTGTTTGATACCTACTTGCAAAAGTCCGGCAGCATTGTCTGGAACGGCCCGGTGGGCGTATTTGAATTTGATGCCTTCGGCGAAGGCACCAAAGCCATGGCTAAGAGCATTGCCAAGGCGAGTTCTCAGGGTGGGGCGTTCTCGATTGCCGGCGGTGGCGATACGCTGGCTGCCATTGAAAAGTACGATGTGGAAAAAGATATTTCGTACATTTCCACGGGTGGCGGCGCGTTCCTGGAATTTCTGGAAGGTAAAGTACTGCCGGCGGTTGCTGCGCTTGAGGCGCGGGCCTCGTAGGGGCGGGTTTTAAACCCGCCGATCCGCGCGCTGTCACATCAACAGGCAGGGCAGGGTGAATGCGGGCCGGTTTTAAACCGGCCCCTACATCCCGAGCGATGCAGCGCGTGTCATCATCGCACCTTAGTCGGGTTTCAATTTCTTCAACGAGTTACTCATGATGCGTCGAACCAAGATTCTCACCACCCTCGGCCCGGCCACCGACGACCCCAAGATACTGGCGGACATGATCCGTGCCGGCGCCGACGTAGTGCGGCTGAATTTTTCGCACGGCAAATCCGAAGACCATGTGCGTCGCGCCGAGCTGGCGCGTGAGGCGGGCACTGCCGTTGGAAAATGGATCGGCGTGCTGGGTGATCTGCAAGGACCGAAGATTCGCATCGATCGTTTCGCCACCGGCAAAGTGTTGCTCACCGAGGGCGATGACTTCACCTTGGATGTGTCGCTCGATCCGCAGGATGGCACCGCCAAGTCGGTGGGCGTGGCTTACAAGAAGTTGCCCGAGGACGTTAAGGCCGGCGATGTGTTGCTGCTTAACGATGGGCAGATTTCGTTGCAAGTCATGCAGGTCGAGGGGCCACGCATCCATACCAAGATCTTGGTGGGCGGCGAGCTATCCGATCACAAGGGGATCAATCGCCAGGGCGGTGGCCTATCGGCGGATGCGCTCACGGACCGAGATCGCGAGCACATCAAACTCGCTGCCAGCATGGGTGTTGACTATCTGGCGGTGTCATTCGTACGCAGTGCAGCCGATGTGGAAGAGGCGCGCCGCTTACTGCGGGAAGCCGGTGGCGAAGCGCGCATCGTGGCCAAGATCGAACGCGTTGAAGCCATCGAAAACCTGACGGAAATTATTCAAGCCTCCGACGCCATCATGGTGGCGCGCGGCGACCTGGGTGTTGAAGTTGGTTATGCCGAGCTGACCAGTCTGCAAAAACACATCATCGAAGAAAGCCGCAAGCATCGCCGCATTGTGATCACCGCTACGCAGATGATGGAATCGATGATCAATAATCCGATTCCGACGCGCGCGGAAGTGTCCGATGTGGACAATGCGGTGCTGGATGGCACCGATGCCGTGATGCTGTCCGCCGAAAGTGCCACTGGCAAGTATCCGGTGAAAGCTGTCGAGGCCATGGCGAATGTCATCCTGGGTGCGGAAAAATACGAGACCACGCACACGCATTTGCGTCGTAGCGAAGCGGCGACCATCAAGCGTCCCGATGAAGCCATCTCCCTGGCGGTGATGTATACCGCCACCCATCTCGACGTGAAGGCCATTGTCGCGCTCACCGAGTCCGGCAATACGCCGCGCTGGATGTCGCGCATCCGTTCGGATATTCCGATTTATGCGTTCACGCGCCATGAAGCAACACGGCGACGCGTAACCCTGTATCGCGGCGTGTACCCGGTGTCATTCGATATCGTGCACACCAGTCCGCATCTGGTGTATCCCGCGATTTTCAAGCTATTGCTGGAGAAGAAGATCGTTGAAGACGGCGATAAGGTGATTCTCACCGGCGGTGAATTATCCGGCGTATCCGGCCGCACCAATTCCATGACGATCTTGCAGGTGCATTTGTAATCACGCGGTCTCGTAGGGGTGAACCCAGGGCCCCCTCCGGGGCTTCCGAAGCATCCTGTTCGCCCGTCCGGTGCGTGGGAAACGGGCCGACACACAGGTCGGCCCCTACGGGTATGTTCCGAGCAGTTATTTCTTCTGCAGCGCTTTGATATCCGCCAGTACGATTTGCGAATGACCCTTGGGATTGACGCGAACATAGTGCTTGACGATCTTGCCCTTGGGGTCGATCAGAAAGGTATCGCGTTGCGCCACTTCCATAATGCCCATCATCTTGGTTAGCACG
>JANMSB010000059.1:0-4437 GCA_031388915.1 Pseudomonadota bacterium
CCGACAAGGGCAAGGATGTATTCACTTTCACGCCGCGCCAAGACTACTTGCTCGGCAGCGGCGAAGTTGAAGAGCCACATTCATTCGATGTTACGGTCAGCGCCGAATACGCCGGCAAGCAACATCGCTGGACGTATGAATCGTACGAAGGTCGCACCACCATTGCCGCCGATATGGCGCAAGCTGCCGGCGTCGAAGTCGCCGCTGCCGGTCCCGGCGTGTTGCGCGAGACTATCGAGCTGTACGGCAGCATCAATGCCAATGCCGAGCGAGTGCGCCATATCACGGCGCGTTATCCGGGCGTGATTCGCACGCTGAGCAAGAATCTAGGCGAGCGCGTTAAAGCCGGCGAAACTCTGGCTACGATTGAAAGCAACGAAAGCCTGCAAACCTATTCGGTGACCGCGCCGATCAGCGGTGTCGTCACGCAACGCCACGCCAACGTAGGTGAAACCACCGACGCAACGCCGCTATTTGTGGTGGCCGATTTCAGTAGTGTGTGGGCAGAGCTGAACGTCTTTCCGCGCGATCGCGCACGACTGGCAGCCGGACAATCCGTGAGCATCAAGGCCACTGACGGCAAAGCCACCGATGCCGGACTCATTAATTACATCACGCCATCCGGCGCCGACAATCAAAGCCTGCTCGCCCGCATCACGCTCAACAATCAGGATGGCCGTTGGACCCCGGGGCAATTTGTTACTGGCGCGGTCACCGTAGCCGAAACCAAGGTGCCCATAGCCATCCCCCTTACGGCGCTACAAACCTTCCGCGATTGGGACGTGGTGTTTCTCAATGACCGCGAAACCTACCAAGCCATGCCGCTGGAGCTGGGCCGCAGGGACAGCGCTACGGTGGAAGTGTTGAGCGGTCTGCAAGTGGGACAACACTATGTCAGCGGCAACAGTTACTTGATCAAAGCGGATATCGAGAAGTCGGGGGCATCGCACGATCACTAACTGCCCGACTCAGGAATAACGCGTTCTTTGTAGGGGCAGACCTATGTGTCTGCCCATCCGGAAAGCATCGTTAAGAACGGGCAGACACGTAGGTCTGCCCCTACGAAAAATCATTCGTGCCATAAAGGTTGGCCATCATGCTCGAAAAAATCATCGACTTTTCTTTACGCCGCCGCTGGCTGATTGTGCTGGCGGTGCTGGCCATGAGCGCACTCGGCATCTACAACTATTTCCGCCTGCCCATTGATGCCGTGCCCGACATCACCAATGTGCAGGTGCAGATCAACACCGAGGCCACCGGCTACTCACCACTGGAAGCCGAGCAGCGCATTACTTACGTCGTTGAAAACGCGATGTCGGGTTTGCCCAAGCTGTCGTACACACGTTCGTTGTCGCGTTATGGCCTGTCGCAAGTCACCGTGGTATTTGCAGACGGCACCGACATTTATTTCGCGCGGCAATTGGTGTCGCAACGCCTGCAATCGATCACTGCCGAATTGCCACCGGGACTGGAGCCGGAACTGGGACCGATCGCCACCGGCCTGGGTGAAATCCTGATGTTCACGGTTAATGTGCAGCCGGGCGCACGCAAAGCCGATGGCAGCGCCTACGACGGCACTGATTTACACACTGCCATGGACTGGATAATCGCACCGCAACTGGCGCGTGTGCCGGGCGTGACCGAAGTCAACAATGTCGGCGGCCATGAACGTCAGTACCTGGTGGCACCACTGCCGGGCAAGCTGCTGGCGTATCACCTGAGTTTGCAGGATGTGATGACCGCGCTGGCGCGTAATAACACCAATATCGGCGCCGGCTACATTGAACGCAACGGTTCGCAATATCTGATTCGTTCACCCGGCCAGGTGCACACGTTGGATGACATTCGCCGTATTGTCGTCAGCACACGCGCAGGCGCACCCATCACCATCAACGATGTGGCGGAAGTGTCACTGGGCAACGATCTGCGTACTGGCGCTGCCACCATGAATGGCGAAGAAATCGTACTCGGCACGGTGTTCATGCTGATCGGCGAAAACAGCCGCGAAGTATCCCAGCGCGCCTCGGCCAAGATCGAAGAAATCAATCGCTCGCTGCCGCGGGGTCTAACTGCCAGCACGGTATACGACCGTAGCGTGCTGGTGGAAAAAACCATTGCCACCGTCAAAACCAACTTGCTGGAAGGCGCGTTGCTGGTAATCGTGGTGTTATTCCTGTTGCTGGGTAACTTGCGTGCCGCGCTGGTCACCGCCATGGTGATTCCCCTGGCCATGTTGTTCACCATCACCGGCATGGTGCAAAGCAAGGTCAGCGGCAACTTGATGAGTCTGGGCGCGTTGGACTTTGGTTTGATCGTGGATGGTGCTGTGATCATTGTCGAGAACTGCTTGCGGCGTTTATCCATGGCGCAGTCGACCAGCGGTGCGCTCAATCTGCGCGAGCGACTTGAAGTCGTGAAACAAGCCACCTCCGAAGTGATCCGCCCCAGCCTGTTCGGTGTATGCATCATTCTGATCGTATACATCCCCATCTTCACGCTCACCGGTGTGGAAGGAAAAATGTTCCATCCGATGGCGTTCACTGTCGCCGCTGCATTGACGGGTGCGTTGATTCTGTCGATCACCTTTGTGCCGGCTGCCGTAGCGCTGTTAGTCAGCAAGCGCGTGCCCATGCATGAAAACGCGATACTGGTCGCAGTGCGCAAAGGCTATCAACCGCTGTTGTTAGCCGCGATTCGCTTCCGCATTGCGGTGGTGATTGGTGCGGTGTTGCTGGTGGCGATTTCGGTATTCATGATGACCCGCATGGGCAGCGAATTTCTACCCAATCTCGATGAAGGCGACATCGCGCTGCATGCGCTACGCATTCCCGGCACCGGCATCAATCAGTCGGTGAGCATGCAGAAGGATCTGGAGAAAGAAATTCTCAAACTGCCGGAAGTGGACAAGGTGCTGGCCAAGCTCGGCACCGCCGACATCGCCACCGACCCCATGCCACCCAGCGTGGCCGACACTTACGTGATGATCAAGCCACGCGAGCAATGGCCCGATCCGCGCAAATCCAAAGCCACCTTGGTGGCAGAGCTCGAAGCGGTAGTGACCAAAGTCCCCGGCAACAACTATGAGTTTACGCAGCCGATTCAGATGCGTTTCAACGAGCTTATCTCCGGCGTGCGCGCTGATCTTGCCGTTAAAGTGTATGGCGACGATCTAGCCACGCTGGTCGAGTACGGCGAACAAATCGAAGCCCTGCTAAAGGCCATTCCCGGCGCAGCCGATGTGGCGCTGGAGCAATCCACCGGCTTGCCGGTGATGACCATCAGCCCCAAACGCGAATTGCTATATCGCTATGGCCTGAGTGTGGCAGATGTACAGGAAGTGATTGAAGTCGCGCTGGGCGGCAAAGCCGTCGGCCAAGTATTCGAAGGCGATCAACGCTTCGATCTAGTAGTGCGCCTGCCCGAAACACTGCGTAACGATCCACAAGTATTGCAGCGCTTGACGGTGCCGTTACCAGACGGCCACTACATACCGCTGTCCGAGCTATGCACCATTGAAATCGCGCAGGGCTACAACCAGATCAACCGTGAGAATGGCAAGCGTCGCGTAGTGATCACTGCCAATGTGCGTGGCCGCGACTTAGGTTCGTTTGTCGAAGACGTGCAAGCGCGCGTGAACAACAGCATCGAACTGCCCTCGGGCTACTGGGTGGAATACGGCGGCACGTTCCAGCAATTGATCTCCGCCACGCAACGCCTGCAAATCGTAGTGCCTTTGGTTCTATTGTTGATCATCGGCTTGTTGTACATGGCATTGAACTCGATCAAGGATGCCTTGCTGGTATTCAGTGGCGTGCCGCTCGCCATCGCCGGTGGCATTTGGGCATTGACTCTGCGTGGTATTCCGTTATCGATCTCCGCCGCCGTGGGCTTCATTGCCTTGTCCGGCATCGCTGTACTCAACAGCTTGGTACTGGTGTCCTTCATCCGCGAGCTTCGTCAGGAAGGCGTGGCGTTGGAAGCAGCCATCGTGCAAGGCGCTTTAACCAGACTGCGCCCGGTGTTGATCACCGCGCTGGTCGCCTCGCTCGGCTTCCTACCCATGGCTATCAGCGTCGGCACCGGTGCCGAAGTGCAACGGCCACTAGCCACCGTCGTTATCGGCGGCATCATTTCATCGACGCTGTTGACGTTGTTCGTGTTGCCGGCACTATATCGGTTGACGGGGCGGTTGACGGGGCGGGCGGCTTATGGGCACTGAAGAACCAGACTCTGCCACCAGCCAATCGGGAATCCGGCCTAAACCGAATGGCGCTTACTTAAGCCATCAATGTCAGGAAGCGTCCCCTCCCCCGTTCGACGGGGGCCGCTCCTGTGCATCCATGCACCCGCTGCATTTGCATGTCCTATGCATCAGAAGGACAGGATGGGGGCAAAGCTCAGATGCTGCGAGCTGTTGAAGCGTCGGAGTGCCCCCAC
>JANMSB010000068.1:0-15310 GCA_031388915.1 Pseudomonadota bacterium
ACCAAGCAAAGGTGTCACGCAAACCGGCATCGATGGTGACCTGCGCGCGATAACCCAACTCGCTCTCGATCTTGCTGCAATTGATGGCATAGCGGCGGTCGTGACCGGGACGGTCTTTCACGTAAGTAATGAGATCCGTACTGGATTTGCCGCTGGCCGCAGGCGCCTTGGGGAAACGAGCTTTCAACTCGGTGTTCTTGGCAAAGGCCTCGTCGGCAACGGCACACAGGCGCTGCACCAGATAGAGGTTCTCGGCTTCGGAACCACCGCCGATGTTGTATACCTCGCCGACTTGGCCTTTTTTCAGGACCAATTCGATACCGCGGCAGTGGTCGGTGACATGCAGCCAATCGCGCACGTTTTTGCCATCGCCATAAATCGGCAACGGCTTGCCTTCCAGAATGTTGACGATCATCAACGGGATGAGCTTTTCCGGAAAGTGATACGGCCCGTAGTTGTTCGAGCAGTTGCTGGTGGTGACTTTCAACCCGTAGGTGTGGTGATAAGCCCGCACTAAATGGTCTGACGCGGCCTTGCTCGCAGAGTACGGCGAGTTAGGTGCATAGGGTGTGGTTTCGGTAAAGGGCGGATCGGTAGCGCTAAGCGAGCCGTACACCTCATCGGTGGACACGTGATGAAAGCGGTGCTCGGCCAGCTTGCGTTCGTCCAACCACACTTTACGCGCCGCTTTCAGCAGCGAATGCGTGCCGTTGACATTGGCTTCGATAAAAACGTCCGGGCCATGAATCGAGCGATCCACATGCGACTCGGCAGCGAAGTGCACCAGGGTGTCGATGCTCTCTTCGCGCAACAGCGATTCCACCAGGGCGGTGTCGCAAATGTTGCCCTGTACAAAGCGCAGCTCCGGGCGTTGCCGCAGGCTTTGCAGATTGGCTAGGTTGCCGGCGTAGGTCAGTGCATCGAGCACGACCAAACGATCACCTGGATGTTCTTTCAACCAGTGATATACAAAGTTCGAACCGATGAAGCCGGCGCCGCCGGTGACCAACAGTTTATTCACACTGAATCTCCAAAATGTCAGGCTGAAGCCTGACCTACAACAACCTGCGCCATCACCTCGCGCAACCGCACACGCCAATGTACCGGCGCCAAGCCCAGCGCTGCATGCGTTGAGGTTTTGTCGAGCACGCTGTACGCCGGACGCCGCACCGGCGTGGGAAACTCGTGTGTGGCGATGGGCGTTACCTGCGGCATCTTACTCAGCACACCCTGAGCCACCGCCTCTTCCGCAATCGCCACCGCGAAGTCATACCAACTGGCCACGCCCGCATCGGTCCAATGATAGACGCCCGACAGCTCGGGCCGCTGTGCCAATAACCACAACACCTGGGCCAATGAATGTGAGCAGGTGGGCGTGCCAACTTGGTCAGCCACTACCCGCACCGCGCCGCGCTCTTTCATCAGCCGCAGCATGGTGCGCAGAAAGTTTTTGCCAGACGCGTCGTAGACCCAAGCGGTGCGCACTGTCAGCGCTCGCTCCCCCAGCATTTCACTGATCGCCCGTTCGCCGGCCAATTTGGTTGTTCCATACACGCCTAACGGCGCTGGCTCACTGTCGGGTGGATAGGGACTGGACTGGCTGCCGTCAAACACAAAGTCAGTAGAAACGTGAATCAACCGTGCGCCGGGTGTACCGCGCAAGGCAGTGGCCACATTGCGCGGTCCTGCCCTATTGCCACGCTCGGCGGCGGCAGCTTCGCTCTCGGCCTTGTCCACCAACGTATACGCGGCTGCGTTAATCACCACGTTCGGCTGAAATTCATCGATGCAGCGCTGCACACTGGCCGGCTCACCAATATCCACTTCAGCACGACCCACCGCCAACAGCTCAACCTGATGCGGCACAGTCGCACATAGCGCTCGCCCAAGCTGCCCGCTCGCCCCGGTGACCAATACCTTCAACGCAGCGCTAGCGCTCACGCAAGCGCCTCAACGTCCTTAATGCCCTTTGCCTGCGCATCCCGCGCAGCCAACTGTGGTTGCACGCCTGGCGGAATTGGCCATTGAATGCCCACCTCCGGATCGTCCCAGCGAATGGTGCGCTCGTACTGGGGTGAGTAGACATCGGTGCATTTGTAGAGAAAATCCACGGTATCCGTCAGCGCCAGGAAGCCATGCGCGAAGCCTGGCGGTACCCATAACATGTGGTGGTTAACATCGCTCAGCTCCACACCCACCCATTTGCCAAAATTTGGCGAGCTGCGCCGCACGTCAACGGCGACATCGAATACAGCGCCACGCGAAACACGCACCAGCTTTCCCTGGGTGTTCTGAATCTGATAGTGCATGCCACGCAGAATCCATTGCGAGGAATGACTATGGTTGTCTTGCACAAACGCGGCATGAATGCCTGCATCGGCAAATTTTTGGTGGTGCCAGCTTTCCAGAAAATAACCGCGCGGATCGCCAAACACTTTGGGTTTGATCAAAATCACTTCAGGCAGGTGGGTAGGTTCAAATTCCATCGTGGTCAACTCAAAGTTCAAGGAAGGTTCAAGGCGGGTCAAGAGAGGTGGTTGCAGGTCGAAGTGTGGGCCAACCGCTCCGGGTGGGTATTAGCCCGGCACATTCATTTCACCTCATTCAGCACATCCAACAGGTAGGCGCCATAGCCCGACTTACCCAAATTGGACGCCAGGCGTTCCAGTTGGGGCGCGTCGATATAGCCGGCACGGTAGGCAATTTCCTCCGGACAACTAACCTTCAAACCCTGACGGCTTTCCAGGGCTTCGATAAACATACTAGCCTGCAACAACGATTCATGAGTTCCAGTATCTAACCATGCAACCCCTCGGCCGAACAACTCCACACTCAATGTGCCGCGCTCAAGATAGACCTTGTTCACATCGGTGATTTCGTATTCGCCGCGTGGCGAGGGCTTAAGGCCAGCCGCGATGTCGACGACGTCGTTGTCGTAAAAGTACAGGCCGGTCACTGCATAGTTGGACTTGGGCTGCTTGGGTTTTTCTTCGATGCCTAGTGCCTTACCCTGTGCATCGAAATGCACCACGCCATATCGTTCCGGATCTTTTACACGATAGGCGAACACTGTAGCGCCAGGGGTCGCCGCGGCGCTTTGTAGTTGTTCGGGCAGCCCATGGCCATAAAAAACATTGTCGCCCAACACCAAGGCACAGCGTTCCGTGCCGATGAACGAACGACCAATGGTAAACGCCTGCGCCAACCCATCCGGACGCGGCTGTTCGGCATATTGCAGGTTAATGCCCCACTGGCGCCCATCACCCAACAGCCGTTGATAGAGCGGCAAATCAAACGGCGTGGAGATCAACAGAATGTCGCGAACACCAGCCAGCATCAGCGTCGATAGCGGGTAGTACACCATCGGCTTGTCGTAAATTGGCAGCAATTGCTTGCTTACCCCCAAGGTCACCGGATGTAGCCGCGTGCCGGAGCCCCCGGCGAGAATTATTCCTTTCATACTCATCTATAGTTCACCTGTAATCTGATCGCCGTAGGGGCGGGTCTGAGACCCGCCCTTCTGTCGCGTGGTTAGGAAGGCGGGTTTCCTATCAATTGATGTGGCCCGCCGCTACACAGTGCGGGCCGGTTTCTTGCGCAATTGAAATGGCCGGCCCCTACTTCCGCCACTTACTCACATAGCCCAGCAGCTCCGCCAACGCAGGCGCCGACTCGGCCGCTGCTTCCGGCTTGTCCAGCGCCGGCACCAACGAGTCGGCCAGCTTCTTGCCCAACTCTACCCCCCATTGATCAAAAGCATTAATACCCCAGATCACGCTTTGCACAAAGACTTTGTGTTCGTACAGGGCGATTAGCTTGCCCAGGGTTTTGGGCCCCAGGCGCGGAAACAACAATAAGGAACTCGGCCGGTTGCCTGGGTGAATTTTGTGTGACGCCAGACGCGCAATGGCCGCTTCATCCATACCGCGTGCTTTCAGTTCGGCGCGTACTTCGTCTTCGCCATAACCCAAGGCGAATGCTTGTGCCTGACCAAAGCAATTGGCCAAGGCGAGATTCTGTTGCCCTTGGTATTCGCTGGAGGCATTCACTGGCGCAATGAAATCCAACGCCACCCGCGCCGTGCCCTGATGCAGCAATTGGAAGAATGAATGCTGGGCATTTGAACCGGGCTCGCCCCATAACACGGCGCCGGTATCACACTCGACCTGCGCGCCATCGTGCGTCACGCGCTTGCCGTTGCTCTCCATATCCAACTGTTGCAGGTAGGCAGGAAAACGATGCAGACGCTGGTCATAGGGCAGCACAGCATGCGAATCCAAGCCTAAGAAATTGCGATTCCATACGCCCAGCATGCCCATCAGCACGGGATAGTTGTTTTCGAAGGGCGCGGCTTGAAAATGCTCATCCATAATGCGTGCGCCTTCCAGCATGATGTCGAAGTTATCCATACCGATGGCTAACGCAATCGACAAGCCCACTGCCGACCACAACGAGTAGCGACCGCCTACCCAGTCCCACATGGTGAAGCGATTCTGCGGTGCGATTAAAAATGCATCCAGCGCTTTGGCGTTGGTCGACACGGCGACAAAGTGGCGCGATACCGCACCCGCGCCCAATCGATCCACCACCCACTGCCGCGCCAGTTTGGCGTTGCTCAAGGTTTCCAGTGTGGTGAAGGTCTTGGAGCACACCACGAACAAAGTTCGCGCTGCATCAAGCTTCTCCAACACATCAGCCAATTGCGAACCATCGATATTGGATATGCAATGCAGCTTGATATTGCGATGGCGATAATGCGCCAACGCTTCGGTAGCCATCACAATGCCGAGATCCGAACCACCGATACCGATATTCACCACATCGGTAAAGTGTTTGCCGGTAAAGCCCTGCACTCGCCCCGTGTGCACGCCGTCGACAAACTGTCGCATACGCTCCAGGTTGGCGCGCACCTCGGGCATCACATCATTGCCATTCACCTTGATGCTGCGCCCCGGCCCGGCACGCAGCGCCGTATGCAACACCGCGCGCTGTTCGGTGGTATTGATGATGTCGCCATTGAACATTGCTGCGATACGCTCACGCAGTCCTCGCTCCTCCGCGAGCTTGAGCAGTGCTTGCAGAATGGGCGCGGTAACTCGCTGCCGGGAAAAATCCAACAACAAGTCCATGTCACAGCGGGAGAACTCCTTAAAACGCTGTGGATTCTCAGCAAACAAATCGCGCAGATGCCGGTTGCCATCGGTCAATAGCAAGGCATTCAGAGCTTGCCACTCGGGCGTTTGCAGCAGCGATGTCATAAGTTCACTGACTCCAAAATCACAAAGCTATAAGCGTAAGCGTGACGTTCATCCGCAGGATAATCCTCGCGCGCGAGCTCGCGCCACTGCATAGGATTCAAGGCTGGAAAAGTGGCGTCGCCATCCACGATGGCATGCACCTGCGTCAAATACACACGTTGCGCCTGCGGCAACGCCTGATGATAAATCTCGGCGCCGCCGATAATCATGATCTCGGCCACTTCACCGGCGGCAGCGATGGCGGCCGGCAGCGAGTCCACCACGAGGCAGCCCGGCAACGCCAAATCACCCTGCCGCGTAATCACAATATTGGTGCGGCCGGGCAAGGGTTTGCCGATTGAGTCGAAGGTCTTACGACCCATGATGATCGGCTTACCCAGCGTCAGCGCCTTGAATCGTTTTAGATCCTCGGGCAGGCGCCAGGGCAACCCGTTCTGCTGACCGATAACGCCGTTGTCAGCCACGGCGACGATCAGCGACAGGCTCACTTCCGGCCTCGCTTACTGGATTTCTTTGCTGCCTGTTTCTTGGCAGCCTTTTTGGTGGCTTTTTTCTTGGCGGTTTTCTTGGCGGTTTTCTGGGCCTTGCCAGAAGTCTTGCTAACAGCCTGGCCGGCTGCCGCAGCGCGTGTCTTGGCCCGCTTACGCTTGGCGCGCTCCTGTGCCAGATGCCGCTCAATGGATAACGGATCAAGCATGGTGCCGCGACAGTTGTTCGAACCGCAACGGCAGTTGTACAGCGCCAAATCTTCCGGCGTATCTTCTTCGCTCCAGGTCAGTTGGTAGTCGTAACCCAACTCTTCGCCGGCTTTGAGGTCGCGGATCGCTTCAATGAAGATGCGGTTGTCTTCGGTAATGGTTTCGCAGTTGGCATCGCAACGATGATTGATGTAGCGCGCATCGTTGCCTTGATGAGTACCGTCGATTACGGTCTTGCGATTCACCACGAACAAGAAGGTATGCCCGTCGTCCTCGCGTTTATTCCAAAAGCGCCGATCCGCCTCGGCGTGGCTAATGCGCTCGCCTAAGTATTCGTAAACACGCGTACCGGACTTGATGGCCTGTGCGGCATAAATACCGCGACCATGAATCGGCGAATTGCGCACTTCTACCAGTTCCGAATGCACCGGGATCAGTTTGTTCACCTTGGACGGCTGACGACGAGTGGCTGTGTTGCGTTTTTTCTTACTGGCCATGGGTGCTTGGAAAAATTCCTGGTGGGGTGCGAAGAACAAAAATACTAAACCGCCACAGCCGCTTTGATATGCGGATATGGGTCGTAACCAGTCAGCTCGAAATCTTCAAGCTGATATTCGAATATCGAGGCCGGACGGCGCTTGATCGTGAGCTTGGGTAGCGCACGCGGCGCGCGCGTCAACTGCAAATCCGCCTGTTCCAGGTGATTTTGATACAGGTGGCAATCGCCGCCGCACCAAATGAATTCACCCACTTCCAGATCGCACTGCTGCGCAAACATATACGTCAACAAGGCATACGAGGCGATATTGAACGGCACGCCCAAAAAGATATCGGCACTGCGTTGATACAACTGGCATGACAACTTGCCGTTGCCCACCCAGAATTGAAACAACGCATGACAGGGCGTGAGCGCCATTTGCTCCAGTTCGCCGACGTTCCATGCGTTCACAATGATCCGGCGCGAATCCGGATTGCGGCGAATCAAATCGACGGTGCGACTGATTTGATCGATATAACCGCCAGTGGGGGTTGGCCAGGCGCGCCATTGACGACCATACACCGGCCCCAACTCGCCCTGGCTGTCAGCCCATTCGTCCCAAATGGATACGTTGTGATCTTTGAGATATTTGATGTTGGTGTCGCCACGCAAGAACCATAGCAACTCGATCACGATGGAGCGCAAGTGCAGCTTTTTGGTGGTGACCAGGGGAAAACCATCGGCCAGATTGAAGCGCATCTGATGACCGAAGACGGAGCGGGTGCCGGTACCGGTCCGGTCGGTTTTCTCCAGACCCTGTTCGCGCACCAAGCGCATGAGATCGAGATATTGCTTCATCTCTCAACCCGTGGTTGTCACATAGTTGCCGCTGGGGCGATTCAAGCGATACGCCCGCAACAGGAAATACAGGCCGCCGACAATCATCGGCAGGCACAACAACTGACCTTCGGTTACCCAACCCCACAGCAAGTAGCCGCGATTGGCATCGGGCACGCGCACGAATTCAACCAGGAAGCGGAACACGCCATAACACAGCAACCACAGACTGGTCGGCGCGAGCTGCGGACGCGGCTTGCGGGTAAACATCCAGACAATCGTGAACAACACAATGCCTTCCAGAAATGCTTCGTACAACTGTGAAGGATGCAACGGAGTGCCATTCACAATAAATGCCCAGGGCACATCAGTGGGCTTACCCCATAACTCGCCATTGATGAAATTGCCGATGCGCCCGGTGAACAACCCTAGTGCTGGCAGCGGCGCGGTGAAGTCCAGCGCATCCGCCATACTGCGTCCGCGCCGTTTAGCGAACAACGCCACGGCGCACATGCCACCGATGATGCCGCCATGAAACGACATGCCACCCTCCCACAGGCGCAGCCCACGTGAGGGATCGCGAATGATGTCCTCCAAGCCATAGAACAATACCCAGCCCAAGCGTCCGCCAATGATCAAGCCCATCGCGGCGAAGAACACCAGATCATCCACATCCAGAGGCTTCCACGTCGAGCCCGGCTGCGCGGCACGACGCCGTGCCAGATACCAGCCGCCGAAAATGCCAATGACGTACATCAGCCCGTACCAACGAATGGCAAGCGGGCCGATGGAAAAGATGATCGGGCTGAATTCAGGATAGGTAAGCATGAGCGGGCAATGTTAGCAGCTCGAAACCAATCGTAGGGGCCGACCCACGTGTCGGCCCTTTGCCTTTATGGCTGTCCTTTATTAGGAAGGGCGCACACATGGGTGCGCCCCTACTCGCTGACTACTCGCGCGATAAACGCCTTCAAATAGCGCGTTTCTTCAATGCCTGGATGAATCGGATGATCCGGTGCCTGGCCGCCCACCTCGATGATCTGCGCATGTTTGTTCAAGTGCCGCGCGGCGCGTTGGATGGCATCGATCAATACATCGCCGTGTAGGTGATACGAACAGGAACAGGACACCAGCAGACCGTCGCGCGCCACCAGTTGCATGGCCAGTAGATTGAGGCGTTTATAGGCTGCCTCACCCTTGGGGATGTCTTTCTTGCGCTTGATAAATGCCGGCGGATCGATGATCACCACATCGAACTTGCGCTTCTCTTGATGCAGCTTTTCCAGCACATCGAAGGCATCGCCCTTCAACACATCCACGTTCAGCGCATTGGCCTGCGCAGCGTGCTGCACCAGCTCCAAGGCCTTGGCGGATGAATCGACGCAAGTGATTTCACTGGCGCCTGCCTTGGCGGCGGTGAGCCCCCATGCGCCGAGATAGCTGAATACGTCCAGCACCTTGGCGCCTTTCACGTACTTAAGCAGTGCCTGGCGATTGAAGGCCTGATCGTAGAACCAGCCAGTCTTCTGGCCTTCCTGCACGGGCACCGTGAACGTCACGCCACCCTCTTGCAACTGCAACACTTCGGGCAGTTCGCCAAAGGCCGTTTCCACATAGGACTCCAAGCCTTCCAATTCGCGCGCACCGCTGTCGTTTTTCCAGAGCATGGCCTTGGGCTTGAGCACCTGCTGCACGGCGGCCAGTACCTGTTCCTTCATGGCTTCCATACCGGCAGTGCTGATCTGCCCGACGATTACCTCGCCAAAACGATCCAGCACCAGCCCCGGCAACTGATCCGACTCGCCGTAGATCAAGCGATAAAACGGCTGCGCGTACACACGCTCACGCAGCGACAAAGCCACTTGCAGGCGATGCACCAGCAAGGATTTGTCGCCCGGTGGATGCTGCGGATCGCGGCCGAGAATGCGCGCGCAGATCAGGGCACGCGGATTCACATAGGCGTAGCCCATGAACTTATCCCGCGACGACATGACCTGGCACAGCTCACCGGGTTTGAAACCGGTCAGCGGCGTGGCCGCCGTATCCACTTCATTGGAAAACACCCACAGATGACCGGCGGACAGGCGACGGTCTTCGTTGCGTTTCAAACGCAGGATGGGCAGTTCGGTTTGGTCAGACATATAAAACCCCAAAAGCAGGAAGGGCCGACACACAGGTCGGCCCCTACACGGAAACATCGTAGGGGCGGACCTATGTGGCCGCCCACTGTTTGCATCAACCCTTGCCGCGCGCCAGATATTCGCCGGTACGAGTGTCAACACGCACCACTTCGCCTTCGGAAATAAACAGCGGCACACGCACCATGGCGCCCGTTTCCAGTTTGGCTGGCTTGGAACCGCCGGTCGCCGTATCGCCGCGCATGCCGGGATCGGTCTCGACGATTTTCAATTCCACATGCGCCGGCGGGGTCACTGACAACGGCTGGCCGTTCCACAACATGACGGTGCAATTCATGCCGTCCTTGATCCATTGCGGCGTCTCGCCCATGGCTTCTTTACCGGCGGTGTGCTGTTCGAAGTCCTCGGGCACCATAAAGGTCCAGAATTCACCGTCGCTGTACAAGTACTGCATTTCGGTTTCGACCACGTCCGCGCTTTCCACGCTGTCACCCGACTTGAAGGTGCGTTCGACGGTACGGCCGGTCTTCAAGTTGCGCACTTTGACGCGGTTGAACGCTTGGCCCTTGCCAGGCTTGACCATCTCATTCTCAACAATCGTGTAGGGGTCGTTGTCCAGAATGATTTTGAGTCCGGACTTGAATTCGTTTGTGCTGTAGCTAGCCATGTCGGCACCCTATATCTGAAGCGGGAATGTCCAAAAAATGGACAGAGATCTGGTAAAAAGGCCGGCGATGATAGCCGCTAGCCCCCAATCAAACCAGCAAAACCCGGACCTTGCCGCCCCGACCAGCCAGCCCCGTTGGCAACACGCACTGGCGCAGGCCGTGACCGATCCGGCTGAACTGCTGGAGCTGTTGCAGTTAGATCCGGCGCTGCTGCCCGCAGCTCGTGCCGCTGCCAAGTTGTTCCCCCTGCGTGTACCACGTGGTTTTGTGGCACGCATGCAGGTTGGTAATCCGGCCGATCCGCTGTTGCGCCAAGTACTACCGCTGGCGCAGGAACTACAGCAAACACCGGGATTCATCACCGATCCAGTAGGCGACCTGGCCAGCCGCATTGCCCCGGGGGTGTTGCACAAATACGCCGGCAGAGCACTGTTGATCGCCACTGGCGCCTGCGCCGTGCACTGCCGTTATTGCTTCCGCCGGCACTTTCCCTATGGCGAAGAATTGGCCAGTTCGGCGCACTGGCACAACGCGGTGGCGGCACTGCGCACCGATGCCTCCATACACGAAGTCATTCTTAGCGGCGGCGACCCGTTAAGCCTGAATGATCGCCGCCTGCGCGAATTGACCCAGCAGTTGGCGTCGATTCCGCATCTCAAGCGCCTGCGTATCCATACTCGTCAACCTATCGTGCTGCCGGAACGAGTGGACGCCGGGCTGTTAGCTTGGCTGAATAGCACGCGCCTGCAAACCGTGATGGTGTTGCACGCCAACCACGCCCAAGAACTCGATGTCGCCGTACAACAGGCCTGCCGCAGCCTGCTGGATCATGGCGTCACGCTACTGAATCAGTCGGTGTTATTACACGGCATCAACGATTCCGTCGCGGCGCTCACCGAACTCAGCGAATCCCTGTTTGCCGCGGGGGTGTTGCCCTACTACCTGCACCTGCTGGATCGCGTACAAGGCGCGGCGCATTTCGAAGTGTCCGAAACGCAGGCACAGACTCTGCTGCGCGAGCTGGTTACCGCCCTGCCCGGCTACCTGGTGCCGCGACTGGTTCGGGAAATTCCCGGTCACGCATCCAAGACGCCCGTCCCATTTTGAGCAAAAACGAGCTGCTACTATCGGCTGCGCTTAGTACTGCGGTAGGTGAGGTTGATCGTGGTGGATGTGTCCGAAAACAGTGCCGTGCCGATGGTGATCCTGGCTCGCCAGCAGGATCAGGTTGAATTCATCAACCGCACCCTGCGCCAGGTCGGTCATGCAGTGCACTGCCACTGGGTCAGTGAGCTGAGCGACCTCAGCGATACCTTAAGCCAGGTCAACACCCACATGGTCATGGCGATTGTCGGTGCCGACCCTGCCGAAACCACCGCCGCCCTGCAAGCCTTCAAACAGTTTGCCGCCAAGATTCCCGTCCTGATCGTCCGCGAACAACTGAATGAAGCCATCATGGCGCAGGCCATGCAACTGGGCGCACACGATGTGGTAACTCTTAGCAACCCGCAACGTCTGCAAGCCGTGGTCACGCGCGAACTGGCCAGTTTCCGGTTGGAGCGCAAGCTGGCCGCCACCATCAGCGCCGCACATGAATATCGCGATCAGCTCAAGAACTTAATGTCCGGCTCGGCCGATGCCATCGCCCATGTGCAGGAAGGCATCTTGATGGAACCGAATCCGGCATGGCTGACGCTGCTCGGCCACGCCGATGCCGAGGCCATCCACGGGCACCCGCTGATGGACTTCTTCGATGCCGACAGTCATGCCGCCCTCAAGGGCGCGCTGGCCGCCTGTCTGCAAGGCAAGTGGGCCAATCATCCGCTGAACGTCACCGCGCAATGCGCCGACGGCACTTCGCTGACGCTGCAACTGCAACTGCAAGCGGTAGAGCTTGAAGGCGAGCCGGCGGTGCAACTGAGCGTACCGGCCAACAAGTCCGATCAGCGCGGCATCGACGAACAAATGCACGCTGCGCTGGAGCGCGACGCCAGCAGCGGCTTTTTGCAGCGCCGGTTTTTTATCGAACGGTTGCAAGCACGCTTGCAACAAGCCTTGCGTGGCGGCGTGCGCGAACTGGTGTGCATACAGCCCGACCAGTTTGCGGCGCTGCTTGACCAAGTCGGGCATACCCATCTGGAAGCATTTGTCGCAAAATTCGCCGCGCTGATTAAAGAACATGCCCAGCCCACCGATCTAGTCGGCCGTTTCGGCGACTGCCAGATGTTTATTCTGATGGAGCGCGGCACCCGCGGCGATGTGGAAGCCTGGTGCGCCAGCGTGACCCGCAAGATCGCCGCACAGGTGTTTGCCGTGGGCGAAAAATCTCTGCAATGCACCTGCACCATCGGCATTGGTTTGATTGCGCCGCAGGGCGCCAATCTCGATAGCGTCATCAAGGATGCCTTGCAAGGCGTGCAACACGCGCAAGAGCAAGGCGGCAATCGCACCGAAACCGTCGACCATATCGACGAAGACACCCGGCAACAGGCCAACGACAAAATCTGGGTGCGCCTGATCAAGACAGCGCTGATGGAAAATCGCTTCCGCCTGTTGCAACAACCCATTGTCACCATGAGCGGCGAAGACAAGGGCGTGTTCGATGTGCTGGTGCGTATGCTCGACGAGCAAGGCAAGGAAGTCATCCCCAGCGAATTCCTGGCGGCTGCAGAACGTAACGACTTGATGAAGAACATTGATCGCTGGATCGTCGGCGCTGCGGTGTCCTTCTGCGCCACGCGCAAGGTAAAGCAACTGTTCGTGCGGCTGTCGAAGGACTCGGTGCTGGATCGCTCGCTGCCGACCTGGCTGGAAAATCAACTCAAGGCCACGCGCATCGATCCGGCGCGCATCGTCTTTGAAATCAGCGAACAAATCGCCACCGAATATCTGAACAACACCAAAGAACTGGCCGCGTTGTTGCACAAGATCGGCTTTAAGCTGGCCTTGGAACATACCGGCAAGGCGCGCGAACCGTTGCAGCTGATGAACAGTTTGCCGCTCGACTACGTGAAAATAGACGGTGCCTTGATGCAAGGCTTGGCCGTGGATCTCACGATGCAGGAGCAACTACGCGCGCTGGTGGATGCCGCGAAAGCCAAGCGTATCAGCACCATTGCCGAGCGCGTCGAGGATGCCAACACCATGGCGGTGCTGTGGCAATTGGGTATCGAATATATCCAGGGCTACTTCGTCAATCAGCCCGAGCAGGTGACGCTGGGATAGCAGACACCACCGGCGCGTCCTGTTCCCCCAAGAACGTTGCCAGCACCACACTCAGCTCATCCACCGTATTGGGTTTTATGATCATCTGACGCACCCCCACCGCGTGCGCACGTTCGACATCGGCCGCATCGACAAAGCCACTGGTGATGATAAACGGCAACTGTGGCCGCACCGCCAACATACGCTCCGCCAACTCGATGCCCGACAGCCCGGGCATCGACATATCGCTGACCACTAGATCGAACGCATCGGCATTGGCCATGAATTTCTCCAGCGCGACCGCGGGCGATAGGTAGGCAGTGACCCGGTGTCCCATGCGCTCCAGCGTCCGCGTCATCAAAAAGATCAACGACTCCTCGTCGTCGACATAAAGGATCCGCATAGAACGACTTTGCGCAGCCGGCACGGCCACCGGGGTCGCCGCCATCGCAGCGGCTTGCTGCGTCGGAAAGTACAACGTAAATGCGACGCCGTGACCCGGTGTGTTGAGCACGGTTACCGCGCCGTCGATGCTCTTCATGATGCCGTGCACAATCGCCAGGCCCAATCCGGTACCGCGGCCACTCGCCTTGGTGGTAAAGAAGGGGTCGAATATGCGTGGTAGCACCGCCGGATCGATACCCTTGCCCGCATCGGTGACAGTGATGCAGACATATTGCCCCGGCTTCACCTCTTGCGACAGATGGTGCAAGGCCTCACGTACATCGACTTCCACCACTTCCAGCGTGATGGCGCCGCCGCCAACCGCAACAGCCGCATCGGCGGCATTGGTCAACAAGTTGATCAGCGCCTGGTGCACTTGGCCGCCGCTCGCCAGTATTTCCGGCAGCGTTTCGGGAATGCTGACGTTGATGGCCACGGTGGTCGGCAGTACCGCGCGCGCCAATCCCAGCGCTTCGTCGAGCACCGGCCGCAGCGCGACGGATTTTTCCGTCTGGCTGGGTTCCTGACCACTGCTGAAGCTCAAAATGCGTCGCACCAGTTCGGCGGCGCGTGACGCCGCCTTATCGATTTCGACAGCGCTGGCTCGGGTGGGATCTCCCTCCGGCAAATCTGCCAACAACAATTTGGCATTGCCGGAAATAGCGAGCAGCAGATTGTTGAAGTCGTGCGCAATGCCCCCAGCCAATACACCCAGCGCTTCCAGCTTCTGCGAATGCAAGCGCTGCGCCTCGATATGCCGCTGTTGAGTGACATCCATGACGATGCCCGCTCCAATCCGGGCGCCGGTCACTTCGTCCCGATACACCCGACCACGACCTTCCAACCAGCGCTCTTTGCCATCCAGCAACAAACGATACTCGCGGCTGAACAGCCCGCTGGGAAACTGCATCTGCTCAACGCTACCCTTGGGGGGCTCTACATGATCGGGGTGCAGCACCGATGTCAGGTGGTCAAAGGTGAGCGGCTCAGTCACTTTGTCCAGTCCCCACAGACGGCGCGCCAACGGATCGAGCTCGACGCTGCGCGCGTCCAAGTTGTGCATGATGACGCCCATGGCGCCCGCATCCAAGGCCGCACGCAACTGCAGCTGCGAGGTGCGCAGCCGTTCTTCGGCGCGCTTGCGCTCGGTCACATCCATGAAAATGCCGTGCCAAAGCGTGCTGCCATCCGCCTCACGCAATGGCACGCCCGAAACAACCACCCAGCGCAGACCGCGATGCGGCGTTATCACGCGATGTTCGATGTCGATCGGCGTCAGTGCCACCACCGCAGCCGCAATAGCCTCGTTAACCTTGGCGACATCGCCCGGATACACCCCGGCTGTCCAAGCCGACGCATCGTCGGCAAACAACCTGGGATCGAAACCTAAGATTTCTTCGAATGCCTGGCTGGCATACAGCAGTTGCACACGCCCATCGACACACATCCGATATTCGTAGATGGCGCCTGGCACCACCGCGGCAATACGCTCGAAGCGTGACTGCAGCGCCAATCGTTCGCGCAGCATGGTTTCAACCTGGCGCTGCTCAGTGCACTCGCGCAGCGTCATCACTACCGATACCAG
>JANMSB010000078.1:0-2046 GCA_031388915.1 Pseudomonadota bacterium
GCGAGCCAGCCGGTTTTTTGGTTTGACATTGGATACCGCGTTTGACTGAAGTTGAGTCATTCTCTATGCATGAATCTATATATAAACGGGTTCATTCCCGGCCTGCCACTTAATGCCGCAACCGATACTGGGCACTTGCTCCGCGATCGGCGGCATGCCTGACAACACAGCATCGGCGGCGGCCCGCAGATCGGCACCGGTGACGGGAAGGGTGCTTTTGGGACGGCTGGCATCGAACTGGCCGCGATAGCACAATTTTCGCTGCGCATCGAACAAGTAGAAATCCGGCGTGCACGCCGCTTGATAAACCTTGGCCACCGCCTGCGTTTCATCCAGTAAATACGGGAAGGAATAGCCCGCGGCTTGTGCTTCCTGCTTCATCCCCTCCGGACCATCTTCCGGATAGGTCGCCAAATCATTGGCAGCAATCGCCACTACCGCCAAGCCCTTGGCCTGATACTCGCGCGCAAAGCGCGCAAACTCGGCGCGCACGTGCCCAACGTAGTAGCAATGAGCGCAGATAAACGCCACCAACAGCCCCTTGGCCTGATTGAAATCCTCCAGGCTGTACAGCTTGCCGTTGTAGTCTGGCAACGTGAAGGTAGGCGCGACCGTCCCCAATGACAGCATGGTGGATTGTTTGGCCATAGGCATCTCCGACTGGGCTCGTTAAGGTTGATCTTAACCAAGTTGCGCGATCACAGGCACAATCGCGGTATTGAACTTGGAACCATCGACATGCGCGCTGTGATCGTCAATCAGATAGGCCCGCCCGAAGTGATGCACATGGGCGAACTGCCGCTGCCCACGCCCGGGCCGCACGATGTGCTGGTGCAGGTGCACGCCACGTCGGTGAATCCCGTCGATACCAAGGTGCGCCTGGGTATTCGGCCACGAGCGTTGCCATTGGTGCTGGGTTACGACGTGAGCGGCGTGGTGGTCGCCTGCGGTGCGGCAGTCAGCGGCTGGCACGCGGGCGATGCCGTGTATGGTTGCCCCAATGTGCTACGCCATGGCGCCAACGCGGAGTTTGCGCTGCTCGATGCACGGGCCGCGGCGCGCAAACCCGCAACGCTTGATCATCTACATGCCGCCTGTCTGCCGCTGGTGTCGCTCACGGCTTATGAAGCGCTGCATGAACGAGCACGCATCCAACCCGGACAAACCGTGTTGATTCACGCTGGCGCGGGTGGCGTGGGCCACATCGCCGTGCAACTTGCCAAGTTACATGGCTGCCGGGTGATCACCACCGCAGGACGGCCGGAGTCCATTCGCTTCTGCCGCGAAACCCTCAAAGCCGATGCAGTCATCGACTATCGCAACACCGACTTTGTCGCGCACCTCATGGAGCTGACCCACGGCGTGGGTGTGCCCGTGATATTCGACACCGCCGGTGGCGACACATTTAAGCGCAGCATTGAATGCCTCGCACCGCTTGGCCAATTGGTCACCATTCAAGCTAGCGATCCCGGCGCGGCGGCGCCACTGCTGCTGTACAAGAGCATCACGGTGCATTACGAGTTCATGGGCGCGCGCGTCGCGTATGATCACCATCCGGAAAAACAAGGCGCCATTCTCGCCGGCATCGCCAACTTGGTGGATAGCGGCTTGCTACACGTTCACGTCAGCAGCCGATGGACCCTGGACACCTTGGTGGCCGCGCACCATGAAATTGAACGCGGCCGCACCATCGGCAAGATGGCAGTGCAGGTAAAGTAGTTTGCCCCCACCGCAAGCGTGGAAGGGGAAAGAAGATATGGCTCCCCCGCTACGCAAGGAGGGGACCAGGAAGTGCTTGCTCTATATCCCCTCCCTTGTGCGTCTTCGCACGGGGGAGGGCTAGGGTGGGGGCGCTCCAGAACGCAATAGTAGAATCATGAACAACACTGCACTCGAAACCATCAGCCAACACCCCTGCTTCGGCGGCACGGTAGGCTTTTATCGGCATCCATCCCACAGCACTCACTGTGCGATGAAGTTTTCGGTGTTCACGCCGCCACAAGCGGCACACGGGAAAGTACCGGTGCTGTACTACTTAGCTGGGCT
>JANMSB010000089.1:0-2001 GCA_031388915.1 Pseudomonadota bacterium
CGGCGAGCGTTCGTCCGGCTCGCTAGTCCGATGCATTCATTCAATGATCGCCGGATATTGCAGCCGCGGCTTGATCTTCCAGGTTTCGCGGTCGGAAGGCGGTTGCCGTCCGCCGACGTCCTTGATGCCATAGTTGACTGCCATTTCGGCGCCGATCACGGTCTTGCCACTCATCTCCATCAGCTTGGGATCGTGGTACAGCGCCCAGATCACATGCCCGGTGAATTCCGGTGTCTCAGTGACTTCTTTGAGATGACCGTATTTTTCCGGCTCGTTGGCCATCATCTCCAACACCCGTTCGGTCCGCACCGCGCCCAGCCAGATCGACAAGGCGGCCACGTTATGCGGTTTGAATTCGACAGCCATGTCGGCCGCCATCTTGTCCATCCCGGCCTTGTGTGCGCCATAGGCCGGACCGAATACATAACGGATGCCGCCCGAGCCGGAGGTGAAGATCACCAGACCACGCTGCTGCTTTACCATCAACGGCGCAGCGTAATAACTCGCGACAAAGCCGCTGCGCACACCAACATTGATGAGATTGCCGATCGCCAGCGGCTTCTCCCAGAAATTGCCAGGTGTAGCGAGCTGGTCATGGATCGCAGCGGCATTGTTCACCAGGATGTCGAGCCTGCCCTGCTCGCGCTCGACCTGCTCGAACAACGCTTTCACTTGAGCGTCGTCACCATGATCGACACGGACCGCAATGCCCTTGCCACCGGCGGCGGTGATGGCAGCGGCAGTGTCATAGATGGTTCCCGGTAGGTTCGCATCACCGGCTTTCTCCGAACGACCCGTGACATAGACGGTGCAGCCATGACTGCCGAGTGCAATCGCGATACCTCGCCCTGCTCCCCGGCTGGCGCCCGTGACAACCGCAACCAATTTTTTCTCTGGCATGACTTCACTCCAATTGTCTTAAGGACCCAAGCAAACGGATGCCGATCTCGTCATTCACGCGAGGCGGAAATCCGTTTGCGCAATGGGTCGCCCGGGCACATCGCTGCGAGCGCGATACAGCACCGACGTGGGGGATGACGGCAAGATGCCTTGCACAAACCCGTTAACTGCATCGAGCGGGACAGTGGTGACATACAGGTCGCGACCATCCTCGCCGCCGAAGCGCACATTCGTCGCCCCATCGCTCGGCAGCGCGACGCGTTGATGGATGACGCCATCCGGCCGGAGGCAGAGCATCTCGTTGGAGCGATAACCCGTCACCCAGAGGTTTCCTTCGCCATCAACTGCGAGGCCGTCGCAATCGGTCTTTGCAAGCAGCAAGGTCCGGTCGCCGAGACTGCCATCGGGTCGTATGTCGAATGCATAAATCCCGACTCGCGTGTCATTGTGATACAGCCGCGTGCCGTCCGGGCTCAGCCCGATGCCGTTCGGGAACAAGAGGTCGTCAGCGATCTTGGACACGCGACCATCCGCCGCGAACCGATACAGCGCTGCAGGCCTGAGCGGCTGCCCCTGCGCCATCGAGGTGATATCAATGGTGCCGAAATAGATCCCGCCCCGGCCGTCGGGCATGATTTCGTTTACACCGGCAATGGGCTTGCCATCGATCTCTTGCAGCAACATGCCCGATGCACCAGTAGATGGATGGAACCAGGCGATGCCGTCAGGCCCTGAACAGAGCACCGCGCCGTCCCTGTTGAGCAGCAGGGATCCGATCCAACGCCGCTCCGGCAACCAGGTGCGAATCGTGCCATCTGGCGCCAGACGGTGAACGCCACCCTGCACCACGTCGCTGAACCAAACCTCGTCGCTGCCGATACCCAGGCCTTCGAGGTAAAGGCCTGCGGCTATAGCTGAAAATTCCATGCACTCACCTCAATCCGATGCGGCGCAGACTGGCATTGCACTGACTAGCATGCCTACATCATGATCATCCCATGAACCCATTTGCCCCCGATCTACTACGCGAACTGGCGCATCGCTTTGGTACGCCGCTGTGGGTCTACGACGCTGCAACGATCCGCGCCCGCATCTCCGAAC
>JANMSB010000126.1:0-5289 GCA_031388915.1 Pseudomonadota bacterium
GTTTCAAATTGAAGGCCTCGGTAGACAGCTTTATCCCGACCTCGACCTATGGAAAACCGCCAAGCCCATTCTGCAAGAATGGCTGCATGCCCGCATGAGCCCGCGCGGTGTGCTGCGTGAATGGAAGAAACAATTGCCGGATATCGGCGAAGCTATCCGCACCGTACCGACATTGATTCAACAAGCGCTGATGCAAGCCGCCGAAGGCCGCTATCGCGTTAGCGTTAAGAACGATGGCGTCGAAGAACTACGCCGTGAACTGCAAGCTAGCGCGCGGCGACGTGATCGAACCATTCTGGCGTCAGCGCTGCTATTCAGTGGCGTGTTGTGGTTTGCCTTGGTCATCGAGCCGGTATGGCCGGGCGCTTTGTGCTTACTGGGGGGGGCAGCCACATTGTGGCGGCGGTAGTAGCATGAACCACGCGGCACTATGCAGCGGCAACTCGGCCCGAAGTAATCACATGGGCATGCTTGATCTGCAACCCGAAGAAATTACTATCTTTAATCTCCGCGTCACCATGTTCCGTATCGATAGCCTTCTGAAAGGCACTCAAAGCCGGATTGCTTTTATCGATAATCACTAGGCGCGACAATTTCAACATTTCTTTCTTTGTGAGATTTTGCTGGATCTCTTTAGAAATTCGTTTAAGTGCGTCTGACTTATTCCTCTCAACCCAAGGCGCAGCTATTAATAAATCCCACTTATCTAAAGAGTTTTCACGCAGAAAAAGCGCAAACAGATTGAACTCGCCCTTCTCTGACGAAATGGAACGTTCTACCTTTTGAATATGCTTTACAAAATCATTCATAACTTTCCAAGCAAAGCTCTTGTTGATGACAACATTAAAGCTGCATCAGAAGGGTTGGCATTACCAATCGGACTGTACCGCGACTCCGGATTCCATTGAACAACAGCCGACCATTCAGCCAGAAATGTTGTCTTAATTTTTTCCTCGATACCGGACAAGCGCAGCAACACATCCAAATCATGAGTCTTGAAACTCTTGTAATCACCAAATTCACTATTAGTCGCGGGATACCCTGCCCACTTTAACGTTTGGCATATTCGGGCTTTCAATGCCAACTCTACGGCATAACCACAAAGATAAATCGCTCCTTCATACCGTTTGCCGCGAAGTAACGAAGTAGAACCTGCGCATCTTTGTGTCGGGCTTTCGAGAGCGATCGAATGGCTTGTTGATCAAGCATTTACCAAACCCCAATCCATGTCTAGCGACGATCCGGTGGGCTATCAAGATAGCCGTTCGGAAGACTCTGAGTCAACGTGAACTCACCCCGGCATCTCCAGCCAAGTCGCCACACCCACTGCACATTGCTCGCCGTCTTCATCGAACAAGGCAGTGCCAACTTTGTGTTTGCGACCTGCAATCAAGATTTGCCAGCCGACAACCACGCAGGGCTCTTCGATGTGCACGCTGCGATCGATGTGTACGGCGAATTCGCCTAACAACGCAGTTCGGCCGGGTTTTACCGAGGCGAAGTAGCCGGGGCAATCCAGCGCCGCCCAGATGAACTCCGGGCTGACTTTGCCATTGCCATCCGCAAGCTCCGCGTGCGGCAACCAAGCTGCAGCCACCACATTGGTGTCCGCCAGCTTGCCGGGAAAGATCCGCAGTCCCTCGTTTACTGGGCGCTGTGGGCCACACACAAAACAGGTTGGAAAGATGTGTTGTTGATGACCGCTGTAATGCACCGATGCATCCAGCGCCTGCACATAGCTAGGTGGCTTGGGAACATGCGTATGCAAGTGGACACGCGTATGCGCGACGTTGGCGGCGGCAATGAGTTGTTCGTCGCGCTTGAGATGCCACTTGCCGGAAACGGTATCGAACAATAAATCCAGGTTGGTATCCAGCGGCGGCGGTTTATATAGGCGCACGCTCAGCGGTTGATTGATGCGAGCGGCCATCAAGCCGCACACGTAACCACCATTGGCCGAGCCGGGCGGGCCGTTGTAGCAGGAATCGATACGGATTTGCGCGCTCAAACTGGCCCCTTAGTCAGCGTGGAATGGTCGTGCCACAGCATTCTGCCAACGGTTCGTGGCGTCAAGCGCGTTTTGCCAAGCGCGACTAGGCCGGTTCGCGTGCAGAGCTGAGCGCCGCCCATAGCAACGGCAACAACGACACCACGATGATGATGATGGTGACCACACCGAAGTTATTTTTAATGATGGGCACATTGCCAAATAGGTAGCCGCCCCAGATAAACGCCGTGACCCAGCTGATGCCGCCGAGCAGATTGAACTTGAGAAATTGCAGGGGTCGCATACGACCAACACCGGCCACGAACGGCGCGAAGGTGCGCAGGATGGGCAGGAAACGCGACAGCACAATCGCCATACCGCCGTGTTTGTCGTAGAAGGCCTGCGTCTTGAGCAAGTATTCCTGCTTGAGCCAACGGAACTGGCCACTGAAGGCGCGCGGACCAATATAGCCGCCGATCCGATAATTCACTTCGTTACCCAGTACCGCCGCAATCATCAGCAGCAGCCAGATAGCCGGTGCATGCAAGGTGTTGGTTTGATCCACGGCTGCCAGCGCGCCCACGGCAAACAGCAGGGAATCGCCGGGCAGGAACGGCGTCACCACCAAACCGGTTTCGGCAAAAATGATCAGGAACAGGATGGCGTATACCCAGTATTGGTACGCGGCGACCAGTTCGGTGAGGTGCTTGTCGAGATGCAGAACAACATCGATAAACAGATGCAACAATTCCATTACGAGCTACCTATTCAAGCTGTGTGGGCGCGAGTGATTTGCGCAAGGTGGTTATGGCTCACCGTAAAGCGGTGCGGAGTGGCTTGAAACAGGATGCTTAACATGCGTATCGGCGTTCCGTAGGTGAGGAGGGTTGCCACGTTGCAGTGCACTATCAATGGTGTCAAGTGCAGAGCGTGTGGGGCACGGCCACCCTGCCAAGCGGCAACTCGCGGTAAAGGATCGCCGGTAGCGGCCGACATATTCCGCACACCGTGCTCTGTTGCTCGTTAGTTGGTATTTCAACCACCGTGAGTTCAGCGAACGGTGGCTTATGTCTGCGCTCCATGTGCCCTACCTTTTGGCCCCTCATGAGTAAGCCACTTAACCCTTACCTCAGACTCGACTTGACCCATGCCAGCCCCGGCGCATTGGTCCGCAGCACTGTTCGTATGGGGCTGTACTGGCTATGCGCAACAGTATTGATCTGGGCTAGCCAGCAGCCACTCACCGAGTGGCGATTTCGAACGGTCCTGTGTTTCTTTGCCGCCAGCTCAGTGATTGCCCCATCGCTGGGCTACCTGTCGTTGTTGCTGCGTGGCGGCGGCAACGATACCTACTTACCCAACCACAGCTCGTCAGCGTCGTTAGCACACACGCTATTTCTCACCGGAATCATTTTCGTGGAAATCCTGGTAATTCTGTTAACGGCCGTTAGCGTCCAACGTCTGCTGTTCTAAGAGCCTGTTCAAAGTCTCGATCAAGGGAGGCAGTGCAAGGCAAAACGGCAAGAAAAAATGCAGCGTACACAGAGTGCGTGAGTATTTTTCTTGGCGTTTTAACGCTGCAATGTGCCCTTCAGCGAGATCGTGAACCGGCTCTACCCTAGATCGCTAAATACGTGACCGACGTCTCACGAATCGGCCGCCTGCTGCCTTGCTGGGCTATGGCACCCTCCCTATACTGCGCCGCAACATAATAGCCATAAACTCAGTAACCGCCTTAACAGCAAATACGGGTTTGCAGAACTTCAGCAGTATCCGTTTGGTTAGTGATCCACGACTGCCCGGAAGCAGTCGGTTAGTAAAAGTCAGGAAGCATCTGGTATGAACGCCGCCGTCAAACAACTCGCAACGCGACCTAACGCTGCATCGCACCCGTTTAACCTGGAAAAACTGCGGCAACGCCGGGTTCGCATCGGCAGCGCGCACGCGCCGTTGGCCACCATCCTGCACCAATCCGGCAGACCGTTCGTAGCCGCGGCCAGCCTGTTACTGATGATGCTGCTATGCGGTCAGCCCTTAAGTTATAGCTGCCTGGCCCTGGCCATCGTGGTGTTCATGACTAGCAGCCAGCTACTCAGCGAACCGCCCAGTCGCGAACACATCTCGCTGCTGAGCTGGCTTGGCAAAGCATCGCTACAACTGTGTATGGAATGGCTGTGTGTGATGGCGTTGATCCTGTTCATCGGCTTTGCCATGAACATTCCCGAGCTATATTCCGTCAAGTTGATCCTGGCGTGGAGCATCGCCGGTCCGGCGCTAATACTGCTTGCTGAGCTGACCAAGTGGCGCGTCACTCGGTTACTGGCCGGCGCCAGCCGCCAGCACCACCACATTGTCGTGGGCGCAAACGACCTGGGCATGGAGTTGAATCGCCGCACCGCCCGCATCGGCAACAGCAGCTTCATTGGCTACTTTGACGATCGCAACGCCGAACGCCTGCCGGTCGCATGTCATGGTCAACTGCTGGGGCGGTTTAGTGATGTCGTCAGTTTCGTGCAGCGCAATGCCGTGGACGCGATCTACATTTCGCTGCCGGTGTCCGGCAACGCCCGCGTCCACGAGCTGATTAGCCAACTGCGCGATACCACTGCGTCGGTGTACGTGTTGCCCGATGTGCTTTCGTTCGACACCATCCAGGCGCGCGTGGTCGAAATCGACGGCCTGCCGGCCGTGTCCATCTATGACACGCCCTTCGACGGCACACGCGGTTTATTCAAGCGTGGCATGGACATAGTGCTAGCCGGCATGGCGCTACTAATGATCTGGCCGCTCATGGCGATCATTGCCTTGGGCGTAAAGCTCAGCTCTGCCGGCCCAGTCCTGTTCAAGCAACGCCGCTATGGTTTGAATGGCGAAGAAATCAAGGTGTATAAGTTTCGTTCGATGACGGTCTGCGAGAATGGCGCCAGCGTCACACAGGCATCGCGATCGGATGCGCGCATTACGCGCTTCGGTGGTTTCTTGCGCAAAACCTCATTGGACGAACTACCGCAAATCATCAATGTGCTGGAAGGCAAGATGAGCCTGGTCGGCCCGCGGCCGCATGCAGTGGCGCATAACGAGCAATATCGAAAACTGATTGACGGCTATATGTTCCGCCACAAGGTTCGTCCCGGCATTACCGGTTGGGCGCAAGTTAACGGCTTGCGCGGCGAAACCGAGACCATCGACAAAATGAGCAAGCGCATCGAGTACGACTTAGATTACTTGCGCCATTGGTCGTTTTGGATGGACATCAAGATCATTCTCAAGACCATCCGTTTGGTATTTGGCGACTCGAAAGC
>JANMSB010000128.1:0-4970 GCA_031388915.1 Pseudomonadota bacterium
GCGCTACTCGATTTGAACGGGCATTTGGTGGGCATCAATTCCGCCATTCTGTCCAGTAGCGGCGGCAACATCGGCATCGGCTTTGCCATTCCCTCCAACATGGCCAAGAGCGTCATGGATCAACTGGTGAAGTACGGCAAGGTGCAGCGCGGCGTGCTGGGCGTGAGCATGCAAACGTTGGGCTCGGAAGTCGCCGGCAGCATTGGCGCCGAAGGCGTCGAGGGTGCACTGGTATCGGAAGTCATGGAAAACTCAGCCGCCGAAAAAGCCG
This sequence comes from Pseudomonadota bacterium, assembly GCA_031388915.1. Taxonomy (GTDB): domain Bacteria; phylum Pseudomonadota; class Gammaproteobacteria; order Steroidobacterales; family Steroidobacteraceae; genus CAILZL01. Next base: position 272 of record JANMSB010000128.1, read on the forward strand.
GCATTAAGGCAGGCGACATCATTACCAACATCAACGGCAAACCCACCAAGACCGGTGCCGCGCTACGTGCCGCCATCGGCGTATTACGCGTCGGCGAAAAAGTGGAAGTGAGTTTGGTGCGCGACGGTAAGCCACGCAAAGTGACGGCCACCATTTCTGACCGCGCTGAGGAAACGCAGGCCAGCGCCGGGGGCAGTGGCAGCGGTGGTCCGCATTCGGGTCTGAAGGGCGCACAACTAGCCAACAACAATGGCGATGGTATTTTGATTACCGGCGTCGCCGAGAACAGCAATGCCGCTCAGAACGGTTTGCAGCGTAACGATGTCATCGTCGCAGTGGGCCGAGCGCGGGTGAACAACGTCAAAGAGCTGCAAGAAGCCACCAAGGACGTGAATGCCTTTGCGCTCACCATTCAACGCAATAACCGCACGTTGATTGCAGTGATTCGCTAAGAAAAAGCCAGTAACTCCCGTCTGTCATTTCGACCGAAGGGAGAAATCTGGCAAGCGCGCATAACTCATATTCTCGGCTAGGAAAGATTTCTCGCGGAGTTTATCGTGAGCCTGCGAAGGGCTCGAAATGACAGGTTGCCCAAAGTTTCCCTAACCCCTATCCCCCTCCTGGCAAAACCGCCGGCGCGTCAGTTGATCCTGACGCGCCATTTTTTTTACCTCGATATAAAAGCGTGGCAGATCGCCATCAACGCTGGCCAGTAACCGCTGAAAGCTCGGCACGCAATACTGGTAGGTGGCAATGGCGATGAAATCGGCATTGCTCAGGGCGCGATCGAACCATTGGTCGTAACCGGCATAGCCCTGCCAGGATTGCTTGAGCTGGCTATATTCGAATTTAAGTTCACCCAAACGCTGCTGCTTGCCGTTGAGGAGAACCGCCTTGTCTTGGTTACTGGTGTACCAGGCATGCAAGCCCGTGCGGGTCTTGAACAACAAGGCATAAAACTGCTCGGCGCGTTGTTGCTGCGTTAACCAGCGCTGCCAATCCGCTGAGCGATTGCGCGCGGCAAACCAACGCTGTAATCCCGCGTCCGCCACCACGGTAGCGAACGCTTCGTTGAACGCCGAGTCATCAGCGACATACACCACTTGATGCGCCAGCTCGTGAAACAAGGTCGCGGCGACTTGCGCATCGCTCCAGTTCAACATGCTACTGAGTACCGGATCGTCGAAATGCCCCAACGTCGAGTACGCCGGCACGCCACTCACCGTGGCGTCGTAACCGTGGCTGCGCAAACGCAGCGCATAACGCTCGGCCGTGGCCTGACTGAAATAACCGCGATACACCACACAACCAGCAATGGGGAAGCACCATTGCTTGGGTTCAACGGCAAGCGCCGGCGCCGCGAATACATTCCAGGTGACATAGGAGCGCTTCAGATCGACATAGCCGGTGTAGCTACCATTGTCAGGCAAGCCCAGTTCCTGCGAGGCGAACGCGCGCGCCACTTGCACGTACTCAAGACGCGTGCGCAGCTTGGCGTCGGTACTGGGTTCTGCCAGCACGTCGGCAATAGGCTCGCGCTTGGCAAGCAGCGCCATCTGGCCTTGTACAGCCTGCAGGTAGTAGCAGCCGGATAGTGGGAGACCCAGCGCGCAGAACAGCAGGCATTTGCCTAGAAACTTGCCCAGAAATTTGAATGCCGAGCAAGACGCTTCGATTCCGCCCAGCGACCGGAACATGCCGATCCGGTCGCTAAGCGGAGTCTCACAGGGATAACCTTCGGCCCTCGAGGCGTCTTGCAGTTCGTATCTGTTCGCATCAGCAAGCAAGATATTTACCCTCCAGTCTCGGCTACTATAAAACCATGAAAACCTACTTGGTCGGCGGCGCCGTTCGCGATGCGCTGCTGAATCAGCCCGTCAAAGACCGCGCCAGTGATCGCGACTGGGTGGTGGTGGGCGCCACACCGGCCGATTTGCTCACCCAGGGCTATCAAGCCGTGGGCCGGGATTTCCCGGTATTTCTGCATCCGGAAACGAAAGAGGAATATGCGCTGGCGCGCACCGAACGCAAGACCGGCGTGGGTTACCACGGCTTTGATACACGCTTCTCTCCCGATGTGACACTGGAACAGGATCTGCTACGCCGCGACCTGACCATCAACGCCATTGCGCAAGATACAGACAGCGGTGAGTTGATTGATCCGTATGGCGGCCAAGCGGATCTACAAGCGCGAGTGTTGCGCCACGTATCGCCTGCCTTCATCGAAGATCCGTTGCGCGTGCTGCGTGTAGCGCGTTTCGCCGCACGTTTTGCCGGCCTGGGTTTTACCGTGGCGGTGGAAACCATGGACTTGATGCGGCAGATCAGTGCCGGCGCCGAACTCACGGCATTGACCCCCGAGCGCGTATGGCGTGAAACCCAGTTGGCGCTGTGCACTGATTCGCCGCAAGTATTCATTCGCTTGTTGCGCGACTGCGGCGCACTCAACAGCATCTTTCCGGAACTAGATGCGCTATTTGGCGTGCCACAGCCCGCACGCTGGCATCCCGAAGTGGACACCGGCATTCACATGTTGATGGTGCTGGAACAGGCGGCGCGTTTAAGCAACGACCCCGTAATGCGCTTTGCCGCGTTGCTGCATGACCTTGGCAAGGGCACCACGCCCAAGGACATCCTGCCACGCCACATTGGCCATGAATTTCGCGGCATACCGTTGGTTGAAGGCGTGTGTACGCGCTGGCGTGTACCCAACGACTACCGCGACCTAGCGCTACTGTGCGCCGCGCAGCACGGCAAGTTACATGCAGTGTTCGAAATGCGCAGCAGCACGCTGCTGGAGTTTCTGGAGAAACTCGACGCACTGCGCCGACCACAACGCTTTGAACAATTTCTATTGGCCTGCGAAGCCGATGCGCGTGGCCGCACCGGCTTTGAAGATCGCGCTTATCCACAGAATGCATTTCTCAAACAGGCGCGCGAGTTAGTCGTCGCCATCCGGCCCGATGCCGAGATGACTCGGGATAAGAGCGGTGAGCAGATTGCCGAAGCACTGCGTCGCGAGCGTATTGCGGCGCTGGATTCATTCAAGGCGCAACAGGCAGCTCATTCGCGCGAGTAGGAGCGGGCATGGCACATGCCTACATCAAGGCACGTTGGTGTCCAAGCTCAATTTTTATTAAGCAGGCACTGGCTTGCAGTGGGCTCTGATAGAGTCCAGCGGCCGAAATTACACCGATGTTTGGGAGGTTGATATGCGAATGACAAGCCTGCTGGTGGCCGCAGCCATCCTAGTCGCGCCAGCTTCACTGGCGATTGCGAAGGACGCAGCGCTCGCGAAGGCCATTGCATCTGCGCACCGCACACCCAGCTTGGTCGAACGCGACAAGGCGCGTAAACCGCAGGAAGAACTCGAGTTCTTTGGCATCAAACCGACACTGACCGTGGTCGAGATGTCACCCGGCGGCGGTTACTGGACCGAGATACTGGCGCCGTATCTCTACGACCAAGGCACGTATTACGCGGCCATGTCGCCACGCAGCGCGGAGTCATTCAAGAAAAAGCTGGAGGCCAATCCCGCTGTTTACGGCAAGGTCAAGATCACGCAGATTGCCCCGGGCAGCGACATTGCGCCGGCAGGTTCGGCTGACCTGGTGCTGACGTTCCGCAACCTGCACAACATGATGACCGCCGGCACTGCGGACCAGATGTTCAGCGCGTTTTTCACCGCACTGAAGCCGGGTGGCGTACTCGGCGTGGAAGAACATCGCGCCAGCACCGCGCAACCGCAGGACCCGAAAGCGGCAAACGGCTATGTGCGCGAGGATTACACCATTCAACTGGCCGAGAAAGCAGGCTTCAAGTACCTCGGCAAGTCCGAGATGCTTGCCAACCCAAAGGACACCAAGGACTGGCCAGGCGGTGTGTGGACCTTGCCGCCGACACTCAGGCTGGGTGAGCAGGACCGTGACAAGTATGTCGCGATCGGCGAAGCCGACAATTTCGTCCTGAAGTTCGAGAAGCCGAAACAGTAGTTGCTGGAGCACAAGAACTGAACTGAGCCGTCCCTGGCCAGGTCCATCCAAGGCAGTAATTCCAACCCGGGTGGGCTAGCTGCTCCAGCTTAGAGCCGGCTTGGAATGGTAAAGCCACGCGATTCAAGCGCCAGTGTGTACTCGCGCTTGCCGCCGCGCTGCTGGCCATAGCTGGATGTGGACCGAAGACCACCGGCGAAAAATCGGTGACGCAGTCAGCATCACGTTCAGCTGGCGCCTGCCATCCTGCTGCAAGCCGCTGTGGCGAAGACATTAGCACGGCGCGGAAACTGGCCGGGATGCGCCAGTTCTTGAGCTTGCGCTGACCCAGGCCCAGTGTCGGCTGCATCGGCAGCATCAACTGTGTGCCGCCGCGCGGCGAACCGGCGTCAATGCCCACCTAGTGCGGCAAATCCCATCACAGGCTGGCTGTAGGGTTGCCGAGAAAATCTGCTTAAAGAATCTCCGTGACCGCCGATACATGATCCGGCTATGAACGTCCGTTGTGGGCGAACCGGCGATAGGCCGATCGTCTGCGGACGCCCCCGCCGCCTTTTTCTATGCGCAGAGAATCTCAGACGGAATTCACCGGAGTTTCATGTTTTCGCACCTGAAAAAGTTTTTACTCGGCCTGCTAAACAGCGGCATCGATCCGAATGATCCACGTTTGAACGATCATTCGAAGCTGCGTCGCGTGCAACTGTTGA
>JANMSB010000137.1:0-4702 GCA_031388915.1 Pseudomonadota bacterium
AATCTCGCCTTGCTCAGCGTATGCAACTTCAAGCACTTGAAAGATTTCTCCCGGAGTTTATCCCGAGCGTAGTCGAGGGGGTCGAAATGACAGCAGGAAGTAAATCGGAATTTCCCTAGCCAGGCTGTCATCCATCGGCAACAGCGCCATCCCCGAACTTCTTTGGCTTTCCTTAGTCAAGAAAGCCGGGGAGTCAACAGGCTGCTGCCAGTTCTGTGCCATGCGCCACCGATGAAACATTAGCGGGCTAAAGCAGTACAATTCGCGGCCCTCAAAACCATCGCCCTATGAAAGCACGCACCAAAAGACTACTAAAAAAGTACTGGCCCTTTGCGCTCGGTGCAGTTGGCGCCATGGCGTTGGTGTTGACGCTGTGGGTGTTTTCATTAGATCGCCAGATTCGTCAGCAATTCGAAGGCCGGCGCTGGACGCTGCCCGCCAAAGTGTATGCCCAGCCCCTGGAACTGTACGCAGGTCAGGCGTTGTCTGCCGATGATTTGCAGCGCGAGTTGCAACGGCTGGGGTATCAACACACCAATGCGCTGCGCAACGCCGGTAATTTCCAACGCCGCAACGGCAGTGAAGACCGCATCGACATGCTGTCGCGCCCGTTCCGCTTTGCCGACGAGCAGCGCGCACAACAAACCCTGTCGATTCGCTTCGCCGGCAATCGCATTGATCGCTTGTCGGACGCGCAAGGCCGCGACGTGCCGGTGTTCCGCCTCGACCCGTTGTTGATCGGCAGCATTTATCCCACCCAGGGCGAAGATCGCATCATCGTCACGCCGCAGGAAACGCCGGCCATGCTGCCGATGGCATTGAAAGTGGTCGAAGACCGCCGCTTCGAGAAACATATCGGCGTCGACCCACGCGGCATTGCCCGCGCACTGTGGACCAATCTCAAAAGCGGCAGCGCCACCGGCCAAGGCGCCTCGACCATCACGCAACAGTTGGTGCGCAGTTACTTCTTGAACAACCGCAAGACCTTCAGTCGCAAAGTGACTGAAGCCATGATGGCCATCTTGCTGGAAGTGCATTACAGCAAGAGCGACCTGATGAATGCCTACATCAACGAGATCAATCTCGGTCAGGAAGGCGGACGCGCCATTCAAGGCTTTGGTTTGGCCAGCCAGTTTTACTTCGGCAAGCCGCTGGCGGAGTTGCAATTGCACGAGCTGACGCTGCTGGTCACCGAAGTGCGCAGCGCCTCTTATTACAACCCGCGCCGTTTTCCAGAACGGGCGCTTAAACGTCGTAACTTGATTCTGGGTTTGCTGGCCGAGCACAAAATCGTATCGCCAGAGGAAGCCAAACGCGCCAAAGCCCAGCCCCTAGGTCTAGTCAGTTCCGCCGGCAAGCGCAGCGTGTACTACCCGGCGTTTCTCGACTTCGTGCGCCGCACCCTGCGCCGCGACTATCAAGAGTCGGACCTCACCGAAACCGGCTTGACCGTGTTCAGCACCTTGGACCCGCATGTGCAAGCCAAAGCCGAAGCAGCCTTGGTGAGCGAGCTTGCGCTGCTCGACAAAAACAGCAAGCGCAAGGACACTTTGTTGGAAGGGGCAGTGGTGGTGACCTCACCCGGCAACGGCGAAGTGGTTGCCATCGTGGGTGGCCGCAATGTCAGTTACAGCGGTTTCAATCGCGCCCTGGACGCCAAACGCAACATGGGTTCGCTGGCCAAACCGGTGGTGTATCTAGCGGCGCTGCAGAGCGGCCAGTATCACGCGGCGAGCATCCTCGACGATACGCCGGTCAATATGAAGCTAGCCGGTGGCAAGCGGTGGACGCCGCAGAATTACGATCGCACCGTGAATGGCCCGGTGCCCATGGTGCGGGCCCTGGCGCAGTCGTTGAATTTGGCCACCATCAACCTGGGAATGGTGGTGGGCCTGGATACCATCGCCAAGGAATTTACCAAGCTGGGTTTGGAGAAGCCGCCGCAGGCAGTGCCCGCCTTGTTGCTCGGCGGCGCGAGCGTCACGCCGGTGGAAGTTGCGCAGGTTTACAACAGTCTGGCGAACGGTGGCTTTCGCACACCGTTACGCGCCGTGCGCGCCGTGGTAGACGAGCAAGGTAAGGAGCTGAAAGCCTTTCCGTTGGAAGTCACGCAGGTAGCCGATCCATCAGCGGTATATCAATTGAATCGCATGATGGTGGAAGTCATGCGTCGCGGCACGGGCGCGGCGGGGCAGGCAAAACTCGGCGGGCTGGTGGTAGCGGGCAAGAGCGGCACCACCTCGGACTATCGCGATGGCTGGTTCGCCGGCTTCTCGGGCAGCCATCTTACGGTGGTGTGGCTGGGTTACGACGACAATGAACCCACCCGCTTTACCGGCGCCAGCGGCGCACTGCCCATCTGGAGCCAGATCATGGGCAGCATCGACACCACCTCCTGGGATCAGCCACTGCCCGAGGGTCTCAGCGAAACCAAGATTGAATTCGCCACCGGCCTGGGCGTGGACGATACCTGTATCGACAATGGCCTGACCGTAGCCGTCCCCAACGGCGCCGACATCGCCATGCGCGAGGGCTGCACGGCGGCCAATGCCGGCATCGCCGAGCGTGCAAGCAGTTGGTTGCAAGGTATCATCGGCAGATGATTCACTCATTCTTACTGCATCGTCATATCGCCGGGTACGCCGCACTCCTGCTGCTGACCCTGGCGGCCTGCACCACCCCGCCCCCGTACCGCGCGCCACCCTACGCGCCGACCCCGACGTCGGAAACACCGATGACGGAAGTACAGCCGGCCAGCCCGTGGCCATCGGTGGAAGAAGCCCAACCTCTGCCACCCTCCAACACCCGCAGTTACAGCCTCAACGCGGCTTCACGCTCCTTGGTGAATCAAGCCAATACACAGCGCCAGACTAAAAATTTCGTGCAGGCCGCCGCCACCTTGGAACGCGCGCTGCGCATCGAACCCAGCAACCCGTTGCTGTGGTTGGAGTACGGCGAACTGCGCATGGATGAAGGCAACTACGCGCAAGCCGAAAACATGGGCCGCAAAGCCGTGGCTTCCGCCAGCGGCGATGTGCGCACGCAATCCCGAGCCTGGCGCTTGGTGGCCGACAGCCTCAAAGCGCGTGATCGCAATAACGAAGCGCAGCAGGCTTACGCGCGCGCCAATGCCTTGATGGGTAGATAACCGCTAAGGAAGGTCTGATTTACTTGTCATTTTGAACCCTTCGAAGGCCGGAGGTCATCCCTGTGGGACAGGCTCAGGATAAACTCCGTGAGAAATCTTGCTTCGTCTGGATGGCAGACTATCAATCACTTGCAAGATTTCTCCCTTCGGTCGAAATGACAGTGGCAAGTTAATCAGAGGTTCCCTAACAACCGCGCGACGCTGCAATCCGATTGACAATGAAAGGTCGATTGCCATGCCAACACTTTTAGCCCGCATTTCTCACTGGGATCGCGAGTGATAGCGGATTGTGAGCTTTGGATCGCGCCGCTCTGGACTGAGGTCCATAGCCGTAGCTATGGATCGAAGGAAGAGCAAGCGAGACATGCTCACAATCCGCTAGCGCCGCGATAGGTTTGCTGCGCCGACACACTGTCAGATCGTGTTTTGTTGGAAGGCTTCCATGAATCATATAGATACTGCTCGCAGCAAACCGCCCGGTGAGAAATGCGGGCTCGATAGACGTAACCACAGCAACGATCATCACGCCGGCATCGTGGAAAACGTGGTGATGGGCGGCAACTTGGCGCAGCGCTTCGGCTTAACCATCCGCGACTCCTGGCGCCGCTGTTTATTATCCGCGCCCTTGAACCCCGACCGGCCGCGCCGTCCCGTGATTGTCGCCGCGACGGAATTGCGCCGGCGCCGCGAACGCACCGACCCCGTCTACGCCATCGCGCAAGTAGAAATGGCGGGGCTCAACCGCCTGCTCAACGCGCCGGTCGGCGTGATGCTCACCGATCATGAAGGCGTGATTCTCAGCTATGTCGGCGATGCGCGCTTCACCGAGGTAGCTCACGGCAGCGGCTTGCGCGAAGGCGCGGTGTGGAGCGAAGCCGAGCAAGGCACCAATGGCATGGGTACTTGCTTGGTAATGCGCGAGCCGGTGTTGATCAAACAAGACGAACACTTCTTGGCGCAGAACACGGCGCTCACCTGCTGCGGCGCGCCGATACTGGATGGACGCGGCCATTTGGTAGGCGCGTTGAATATCTCCGGCCGGTTGCAACTATCGCCCGAGCCCACGCTGGCGCTGGTGAAACTCGCGGTGCAGAACATCGAGAACCGCGCCATGCTCGAACAATATCGCCAACAACGCTTACTGCGTTTTCATCCGCATCGCGAATTCATCGCCACCGCCGGCGAAGGCATTCTGGCCTTGGACGATGATGGCAACGTGGTGGCCGCCAATCGCGGCGCCTTGGACTGGCTCAACGTGGCCAATCATGCCGACCTGTGCGGCCAGTCCGTCGAACAATTAGTGGGCCTCGATATGAATCGGCTGGAGGCGTTGGCGCGTCATCCCGAACATGCACGACCCCTGCCGCAACGCGACACCGGCCTGCTGTGTTACGGCATTCTGCAAACACCTCAAGTGAGTCCGATGCGGGGTACAACACAAGCCACTTCATCCGACAACGCCTTACTGCGCGCCGAATGTGAAACCCTGCGCGAGTTACTCGAAAGCTGCCACTGGAATGTCAGCCTCGCCGCCACGCAACTCAACATCAGCCG
>JANMSB010000138.1:0-29885 GCA_031388915.1 Pseudomonadota bacterium
AAAAGTCGGCGACATGATGCTCGACATACACATCATTGATGCGCGCCAGCACTGCCTGCAGCGCCGGTAACGGCGAGTTACTCATGCACGCACGCAGGTCGCTATCGGCACCACACCCTGCTCGCCCAACAATTGGCGTGCACGCGGGCTGCCAGTTTTTAGCCAGATTTCGTACAAGCGCAGTACATCACGATCAGTGGTCGGGCGTGCCATCTCCGCGACATCGTTGAGCACGTCCACTAAGCGTTGGAATTTAGCGGCCAGTTCGGCGAATACCGCCGCCAATGCCGCGCCGCGCATACGAGCGCGTAAATTATCGGCCAAACACGCGTAGGCACGACCACCCATGGCAATGTGGTAGTCGATGTCGACTAACTTGCGCGCAAAGCTGTGAGCGAAAAAACCCGCCATAAATAGCGACACATCGCCCATGCGCTGCAACATCTGTCGCTGTTGTTCAGAGCTTGCCGCCTCCGATGCTTCTGCCAACATACAGGCCAGCGGCTTGAGTTTTAAGCCCTCGCCAGTTTGTTCATACAACGCGTCCGCGCGGGCAAACGTCGTCAGCACATTCACCAGGTAGTGTTCGGTCTGATCTTCAACCGCTACGTGCTGATGACGTAGCGCGTGCTGCACTGAGTCGTGGAAGAACTCGCGCAAGTTCATCACGGCGATAGTGGATACTGATTCATCGGCTGTCATTACACACCTCATGCATCATCGAGCAGGCTTACAACTTCAGTCGGCCTGTGCTTGGTTTACTTAAAATCGAAGCGTCATTCAGCGACCTACGTCGCATGACTGCTTCACGCGAGCAAGTGATGCATGAACTGTGCGCGGCTGGCAGCCGTGATATGGGATTGCTAATAGAGGTGCTCCATCGGCATACGCGCTGCGCATACCTGCTGATTGGCGCAGCCGATTCGAGACTTGGCGATTACGGTAACGCGTCCTGCATGCACCACTGCGGTTCGGCAGTCTCTTGACGGCGCGAACAACTGGTGCGATCGACATTGGTACATTGCGCTGCGTAGCTCTGCTGCGCGCAAGCCCGGGGTGTGCATCCATGAACGCTCGTTCGGTGGAGCGGAACCATGCTTCGCTGCAAGCACCACCTCACCCCTATACAGCCGCCGCTCCTGCGCATCCTGCGCCCGCGGCATTCGTACGTCCCTGTACAGCAAAAACCCCGCAGTGTTTGCACACTACGGGGTCTTATTTTTATCTGCGTTTAGCGAGCAGACAGTGCTGATTACCAGCGACCGCCACCGCCACCGCCGCCGCGGTCACGATCACCACCACCACCGCCGCCGAAGCGACGGCCACCACCACCGCCACCGCCGCCACCACCACGCTCACGTTCCTGAGCTTCGTTGATGCGCAGAGGGCGACCGCCCATGTCTTTGCCATTCAGCGCCTGGATGGCACGAGCAGCATCGGCATTGGGCATTTCAACGAAACCGAAGCCACGGGGACGGCCCGTTTCGCGGTCGTTGATGAGGGCTACGGAGTTCACCGTGCCGTGCTCTTCGAACAGTTGGCGCAACTCGCCTTCATTAGCAGAAAACGGCAGATTGCCGACATAGATCTTGGTCATACAAACAGTTCTCTCTGAAAAAGCCTCGAGCGTTCCCGCTGATACGCAACTAATAGTCGTAATTTCGGTTCACTGCGAGGCCTGGTTCATCATCGGGCTCCGCCCTCGTCCACACCAGTGTCCTATCGGGCTGTCGGTGTGGCCAGTACAGGTCCCAGGCCTACGTTCGCGGTCTCGTCGGATTTTTCAAAAGTTGGCTATTTCGGCCATCTCAATAGACTAGGCCCGGCTGGCCAAGCCAGAGAAAAAAGCAGGCAAAGGCAACACGAACGATATGAGCCTACTGCAAAGCCTAAATGAAGGCAATTGACTCAATACATCGCTGTCAATGGCGCTGAATCAGGCTTCTTACAGCGATATCACACCGCTGCCAGCCCCCGCTGCAAGTCGGCCTTGAGGTCCAGCATATCTTCCAGACCCACCGAAATACGCAGCAGTCCTTCAGTGATGCCGGCCCGCTCGCGTTCGGCCGGGGTGATGCGTCCGTGCGTCGTCGTCGCGGGATGGGTCAAGGTGGTTTTCACATCGCCCAGATTGGCAGTGATCGACACCATGCGCGTGGCATCGACAAACCGCCACGCTGCGTCACGACCGCCACGCACTTCAAACGCAATAATCCCGCCGAACGCCGACTGCTGTAGCGCCGCCAACTGATGCTGTGGATGCGATGTCAAACCGGCGTAGCTGACTCGTTGGACTTGCGGCTGTTGCTCCAACCAGCCGGCCAACTCCAGCGCCGCTATCGAATGCGCGCGCATGCGCAGCTCCAGGGTCTCCAAGCCCTTGAGAAACACCCAGGCATTGAACGGGCTCATGCTCGGGCCGGCGGTACGCATGAATCCGAACACCTCCTTACCCACCAGTTCCTTACTGCCAACCACTGCACCACCCACCATACGTCCCTGACCGTCCAAGTATTTTGTGGCGGAATGGATCACCACATCCGCGCCGAGCGCCAGCGGCTGTTGCAATGCCGGTGTGCAAAAGCAGTTATCGACAGCGAACACCACCCCATGGTCGTGCGCAATCTTGGCGATGCCGCGAATATCACCAATCACCGACAGCGGATTAGAGGGCGTCTCCAGAAAAAACAACTTGGTATTCGGTTTGACCGCCGCACGCCAGGCATCCAGGCTTTGCGGCGGCACGTAACTGACCTCGACACCGAACTTGGTCATGTAGCGATTGAACAGCGTGATGATGGAGCCGAACACGCTGTCCGAACACACCACATGGTCACCCGCTTTCAGCAACGCCATGCACAACGACAAAATCGCGCCCATCCCCGACGCGGTGGCCACACAGGCGGCGCCGCCTTCCATCGCCGCCAGGCGCTCTTCAAAGCAACGCACGGTGGGATTGGTAAACCGCGAATAAATGTTACCGGTCGCGCCCTCGGCAAAACGCGCTGCCGCTTCCGCAGCGCTCTTGAACACAAAACTGGACGTGGGAAAAATCGGTTCGGCGTGTTCGCCTTCGTGGGTGCGCGCATGCCCGGCGCGAATCGCCAAGGTCGCTAGCCGATACTGTTCTTGATCCCGATTCGAACTGTCGTTGCTCATGAAAACTTGCCCACGCTAACCCGTGTAAAGCCGCTAGCCTACCTGCACGCGCCGCAAGTCGCTAACACCATTGAGTCATGCTGGCATATCGTATGCGTCCGTCGGCAGCCAGCCTTTTCAGGTACCCCTATGCCCCCGATGCGATGGGCTTCAGTCAGCTCCACCGAGCACACCCTCAACCGCGCCGTCGCGCAAGCGGCGGATCGTCTGCTGGAGGCGTTGGACGGCGCTGAGCCGGACCTAGTTCTGGCCTGGGTATCCAATCGGTACGGAGTGCAATTCACTTCCCTGCCCGGACTATTAAGACGCGAGTTCGACACCGCCCAGCTATGCGGTTGTCTGAGCAGCAGCGTGATAGGCGGCGGCCACGAACTGGAAGAGACCGCCGCCATCGCGCTGATGGGCGCGGTGTTGCCCGCAGTGGAACTGCATGCCATTCATCTGAAACAGGACACCACGCCACCCACGTATGCGGAACGCAGCCTGTGGGATAGCACCCTCGGACTGCACGGTATCCATCCAGAATGCCTGCTGCTACTCGCCGATCCTTTCAGCTTCGACACCGAACCGCTGCTCAAGGGCTTGGACCGCCATTACCCACAGACAGTAAAGCTCGGCGGCTTGGTCAGCGGCATCGAACAACCCGACACGCCCTGTTTGCTGCTCAACGACCGAATCTATTCCTCGGGTTGTATTTGCCTGGCGATGAGCGGCAACCTGATCGTCGATACCATGGTTGCGCAAGGCTGCCGCCCGATCGGTGAACCACTGTTCGCCAATGCCACGCACGAGAACCTGGTCCTGGAACTCGACGGTAAAATGCCGCGCGACGTGCTGACCGATCTGTATCAACGCATCAAGCGCAGCGATCGCCAGCTATTCACCAACGCGCTATTCATTGGCGTGGCCATGCAGCCGCAACGCGAACGTTACGGCGCCGGCGACTTCTTGATCCGCACCATTCTTGGCCTGGACCCTGATAGCGGCGCGCTGCTGGTCAACACGCAGGTGCCGGCGCATAGCGTGGTGCAACTGCACCTGCGCGATGACGTGACTTCTGCCCAAGAACTCGAGCAGCTATTCAGCCGCTATCGCGCCAGTCACGATACCAACACCATCAGCGCCGCCCTCTTGCTCTCATGTCTGGGCCGAGGCACGGCGTTTTACGGCCACAGCGACCACGACAGCAATGCCTTCAAACAGCATCTTGCCGATGTGCCGCTGGCCGGGTTTTTCTGCAACGGTGAAATTGGTCCCGTACATGGCGCCACGCATCTGCACAGCTACACCAGCGTGTTCGGCATCTTTAAGCACAAGGGATAACGACAACTCGATCACAACGAACACGCTGATCGTTAGGGATTTAACTGATAGTGGTTTACACCACTCGATTGCGGTAAGCACCTACCCTAATCTCGCAATAAATAACAATCTCCGTTGATCAACCCAGCTCATCCCGGGATGGTTCATGAAGATCCGCTACCGCCCAAAGCCTGCATAGAGTTTTCGTCATAGTAAACAACATGCGTCGATGCAATCTTCTGTCATATGCCGTGTACGCATGGCGCCACCCGTCACAGCAATACCGGCCAAGCCGGCGCTAGCAAATACGGATGCCTACCTACGGGAACGCTATGTATTTATCGGTACGGAACCAACAGTTATCCGACGCTGTGTCGGTCGTAAAAAAAAGGGCGTCGCATCGACACCTCCGACATATCAACGCAGCACTGCTGGCGTTGGCGCTCGTCGCACCGACACCGGCCTGGGCACTGATGCAGCCGGCGGATAACAACACCCCGGCGCTTAAAAAACTAAGTATCGAAGAGTTGCTGGATATTGAAGTCACCTCGGTGTCCGGGCGTTCGGAAAAGCTCTCCGAGGCGGCTTCCGCCATTCAAGTCATCACCCAAGACGAGATTCGCCGCTCGGGTGCGACCAGCTTACCCGAAGCCTTGCGCTTGGCCTCCAACCTTGAAGTGGCGCAGATCGATTCTCACCAATGGGCGATCAGCGCGCGCGGTTTCAACAGCACCACGTCAAACAAATTGCTGGTGCTGATCGACGGCCGCACGGTGTACACACCGCTGTATGCGGGAGTGTTTTGGGATATGCAAGACACGTTATTGGAGGATATAGAACGCATCGAAGTCATCAGCGGCCCCGGCACCACGTTATGGGGAGCGAATGCCGTCAATGGTGTTATTAACATCACCACCAAGCGTGCCGCCGATACGCAAGGCACACTCGTGACGGCGGCGGCAGGCAATGAATTGCGTGGGTTCGGTGGATTGCGTTATGGCGGCGCGCTGACTGAAACCACGCACTACCGCGTTTACACAAAATACTTCGACCGCGACGACTCAACCTTGCCCAATGGCAGCGACATCGCCACTGACTGGCGTTTTGCTCAAGCCGGGTTTCGTCTCGACGGCACGCTATCGGAGCGCGATGCCTTCACGGTGCAAGGAGACGGCTACGGCGGACAGATTGCTCAACCGGCGCCGGACAACATCAATGTGAGCGGCGGCAATCTACTGGGCCGCTGGTCGCGCACGCTGTCGCCACAATCCGATATCAAACTGCAAACCTACTTTGATCGCACGCACCGGCGCATTCCCGCTTCCATTACCGAAGATCTGGACACCTACGACATCGACTTCCAACATCGGCTGCCGATCGGGCAGCGACACGACATCGTGTGGGGCTTGGGTTACCGCTTTATTAACGACCGAATCAAGAACCCGGCCACCTTGGGCTTTCTGCCACCCAACGTCACGCGACAGTGGTTCAGTGCGTTTGTACAGGACAGCATCGCACTACTGGCGGATACCGTTAACCTCACCCTCGGCAGCAAGCTCGAACACAACGAATACACCGGCTTTGAGTTTCAGCCCAGTGTGCGTCTAGCCTGGCGCGTGAACGAAAACCATACGCTGTGGAGCGCCATCTCGCGCGCAGTACGCACGCCGTCGCGAATCGATGGCGAATTCTATGCGCCCAGCAGCCCGCCGTTTACCTTGCTGCAAGGCAATCCCAATTTCGAGTCAGAGAAACTCACGTCGTACGAACTGGGATTCCGGACTCAATCCCTGGAACGGTTCACTGCTGCCCTCTCTACTTTTTATAACGACTACGATGATGTGCGCAGCATCGAACGCGTCAATCCCACGACCGCATTCCCCGTCTATATCGGCAATGGCCTGACCGGCAAGTCCCACGGCGCGGAACTCACTGCCGACTATCAAGTAACCGAGATCTGGCGATTGCACGCGGGATATACCGAGCTACGCGTGCACCTTAAGCGCAAACCAAACAGCACCGACACCAACCTCAGCAGCAACGAATCGCGTGACCCCGAGCAGTTTTGGTCGTTGCGCTCCTCGCTAGACTTGCCCGGCAATTGCCAGCTGGATGCAAACTTTCGTCACGTTAGCCAGATTGCCAATCAAGGCGTCTCCGCCTATGGCGAGCTAGACCTGCGCGTGGCGTGGCGGGCACGGCCGAATCTGGAACTCGCTATCGTTGGGCAGAACCTGCTGCACGCCCAGCACGCCGAGTTCGGCGCAATTTCGGCCAACCCGGTAAACACTCGCAAGGAAATCGAGCGTGGCCTATATGGAAAAGTGTCATGGAGCTTCTGAAGATGTTGCGACAGACACGCCGTCTTAGCGCCGCCTGCGGTACCTGGTTGCTATTACTGGCTATGCTGTTGCAGAACGGCATGGTTTGGTCGGCCGCCGTCGTCACGCCGGAGTATCAACTCAAAGCGGTGTTTCTGTTCAACTTCACTCAATTTGTAGAGTGGCCGCCCCAAGCGTTTGCCGAAACCGATAGCCCATTGGTGATCGGTGTATTGGGCAGCGATCCTTTTGGTGCTTACTTAGACGAAACCGTGCGCGGCGAGACGGTCAATGGTCGGCCGCTTACCGTACACCGCTATAACACTGCGAAGGAAATCAACCACTGCCATGTACTGTTCATCAGCAGCTCGGAAGCTGCGCGTCTGCCGCAGATCCTCGCCGGCTTGAAAGGCAAGAGCATTCTGACGGTAGGCGATGCCGATAGCTTCAGTCACGATGGCGGCATGATTCGCTTCGCTACCGTGGCCAACAAAATACGGCTGCGTATTGCCCTCGAAGCGGCTAAGGCCGCCAATCTAAGCATCAGCTCGAAGCTGCTGCGACCCGCAGACATCGTGGCATCCAGCGGGCAGTAAGCGATGTTTAGCAACATTCCCATTCGGCGCAAAGTCATTGCCATGCTGCTATTGACCAGCGGCACGGTGCTGTTGCTCACTTGCCTGGCGTTCATTGCCTACGAGTTTCAGAGCTTTCGGCACAACATGCTGCGCAGTACCACCACCCTGGCGCAGGTGATCGCAACCAACGCCACGGCGGCGCTGGCGTTCGACAATGAAGATGATGCAGCGGAAATCCTTAACGCCTTGACCGCCGAGCCGCAAATCGTTGCAGCCGCTTTGTATGACGGCAACGGCGCGCTATTCGCCCGCTATCCTGTCGGTCAACCGGCAAGCAACTTGCCAAGCCGTGCGCCGGCCGATGGCTATCGCTTCGCCGAGTCGTATCTGATTGGTGCGGAGCCGGTTAAACAAGGCACCAACAAACGACTGGGCACGCTGTACTTGCAGCTCGATCAAAGCAGCCTGTACACCCAGCTCAAACTCTACAGCCTCATCGCCATGACCATGACCGCACTGGCGTTTCTGGGCGCCTATTTACTGTCGCGCGTATTACAGCGGCAGATCACCGAGCCGGTACTCAATCTAGCGCACGCCGCCTCCGCAGTAGCCACGCATCACGACTACTCGATACGCGCACAAAAACTCGGCGAGGATGAAGTCGGCTCACTCACCGACGCTTTTAATCAAATGCTAGGGCAGATACAGGCACAAGATCTCAGCGTCCGCGAAAGCGAAACGCGCGTCCGTGCGGTATTGGATTCGGCGCTGAGCGCGGTGGTGGTGATCGATGAACACGGCGCCATCATCGAATGGAATCCGCGCGCCGAACAAATGTTCGGTTGGAGTCGACAGGAAGCACTCGGTCTGGATCTGGCCGATACCATTGTTCCGGAGTCTCTGCGCCAAGCGCACCGGCACGGCATGCAACGCTATCTGCAAAGCGGCGATGGCCCGGTCTTGAATCGCGCTATCGAACTCAGTGCGCTACGCCGCGATGGCGGCGAGTTTGCAGTCGAGATTTCAATCAGTCCGCTACGCTCCGGCGCCGCCACCACCTTCTGCGGTTTTATCACCGACATCACCGAACGCCAGCAGGCACAACGTAACGTCCAGGAGCAAGTGAATCGCCTGGATCTACTCCATCGCATTACGCACGCCATCGGTGAACGTCAGGATTTGAAGAGTATCTTCCAAGTCGTTATCCGCAGCCTGGAAGACAATTTACCCATCGATTTCGGCTGCATTTGTTTGTACTCGGCCAGCGAGCAGCTACTCACCGTCACCAGCGTAGGAGTCCGCAGTGGCACACTCGCCCTGGAGCTGGCGATGACCGAGCAGGCACGGATTCCCATTGACCAAAATGGCCTGTCGCATTGCGTACAGGGTAACCTGGTGTACGAACCGGATATCGGCGGCGTTGCATTTCCGTTTCCGCGCCGGCTCGCCGGTGGTGGCTTGCGCTCGCTGGTAGCAGCGCCCCTATTGGCAGAGAGTAAAGTCTTCGGCGTGCTCATCGCAGCCAGACGCGCACCTAACGGGTTCAGCAGTAAAGATTGCGAATTCCTGCGCCAGCTAAGCGAACATGTGGCGCTCGCCGCGCATCAAGCGCAACTCTACACTTCTTTGCAGCAAGCCTACGAAGAGCTGCGGCAAAGCCAGCACACGACCATGCAGCAGGAACGGCTGCGCGCGTTGGGGCAAATGGCCAGCGGCGTGGCGCATGACATCAACAATGCCATTTCGCCCGTCACCCTTTACACCGAAACGTTGCTGGAGCGCGAACCCGGACTCAGCGACCGCGCACGCACTTATCTAGGTACGATCCAGCGCGCCGTTGAAGATGTCGCGCAGACGGTGAATCGCATGCGCGAGTTCTACCGGCCGCGCGAAGCGCAACTGAGCTTGAATCGCATTAACCTCAACGATCTCGTCCAACAAGTCATCGAATTGACGCGGGCAAAATGGCGCGACGTGCCGCAGCAACGCGGTGTAGTGATCAAACTACTCACCGAGTTATCGCCGCAATTACCGAGCGTAATGGGCGCGGACAACGAGATTCGCGACGCACTCACCAATCTGATTTTCAATGCAGTCGATGCTATGCCGGACGGCGGCACGCTGACGTTGCGTACGCGCAGCCTGGCAGCGAGCGGCGGGGCCGTGCAGGTGGCATTGGAAGTGTCCGACACCGGCGTCGGTATGGACGAGGAAACGCGGCGCCAATGTTTGGAACCGTTCTTCACTACCAAGGGCGAACGCGGCACCGGCATGGGACTGGCGATGGTGTATGGCATGGCGCAACGTCACAGCGCTGACTTGCAGATCGATAGCGCGACTATGGAGGGCACCACGGTGCGGTTCGTATTCGCCGGCGCGCTGTCGGCAACCGATGCCCCGAAACACTTACGCACCAACGTCCAACCGCTATCGCTCCTCCATGTGCTGGTGGTGGATGACGATCCCCTCATCATCGAAGCGCTGCGCGAAATCCTGCAACGCGACGGTCACCGGGTTAGCACCGCCGATGGTGGCCAGGCCGGCATCGATACTTTTCTTAACACACACACGCACCATGCCGCCAACGCAGGCATCGACGTGGTGGTTACCGATTTGGGCATGCCCTACATCGACGGTCGTCGCGTCGCGGCAGCGATCAAGGCCGCCGCGCCCACCACTCCCGTCATCATGCTCACCGGTTGGGGTCAACGCTTGCTGGATGATGGTGAAGCTCCGGCGCATGTCGATCGTGTGCTCAGCAAGCCACCCAAGCTGGATGAACTACGCCGTGTTTTGATGGAACTGACTACCACTCCCCCTGCCGCCTCACCACTATGAATATCGCAGCAAACAGCGTTCCTAAAGTCCGTCTATTGGTCGTCGACGATGAGCCGGCGCACATGACCGCGCTTTATCACACCCTGGAAGACGCCGGTTACGACGTCACCGCATTTCCCTCACCGACCCAAGCGCTGGAAGCCTTCTCCAAACAGTCATTCGACTTAGTGCTGACCGACTTGCAGATGCCGGGCATGGATGGCATCAGCTTTCTGCGCTCGGTGCAGGAACTTGATCAGCACCTGGTCGGTATTGTGATGACCGGCCATGGTGCGATCGACACCGCAATTGAAGCCATGAAAGCCGGCGCACTCGACTATGTGCTCAAGCCCTTCCGACTCAGCACCATTCTGCCGGTGCTGTCGCGCGCCTTGGAAGTGCGCCGGCTGCGTCTGGAGATCACTCACTTGCAACAGCGCGTGCGCGAACACATGGTGGAACTGGAATCCGCCAATAAGGAATTGGAAAGTTTTTCCTATTCGGTATCGCACGATCTGCGCGCGCCGTTGCGCGCCATCAGCGGCTTTTCCAACATTCTGGTGGAAAGCTATTCGCCGCAACTGCCCGACGAAGCACAACATCTGTTGAATCGCATCATGTCTAACACCGAGCGCATGGGCACGTTGATCGAACATCTGCTGCGCTTTTCGCGATTGAGCAAGCAAGCGATCAACAAACGTTCGATTAACACCGGCGCACTGGTACGCGAAGTGCTGGAAGAATTGCATAAGGAGCAGCCGACTCGCAGCATTGACGTGCAAGTGCAAAACCTGCCCGATACACTTGGCGACTTGGTGTTGATACGTCAAGTATTCACCAATCTGTTATCCAATGCTTTCAAATTCACTCGCGATCATCAGTCAGCCAAAGTAATCGTGGGTTACCAACAACTAAACAACGAGCCGGTGTATTACGTGCAAGACGACGGCGCCGGCTTTGATATGCAATATGCCGACAACCTGTTTCGGGTATTCAATCGGCTGCATAGTGCCGAGCAGTTTGAAGGCACCGGCGTGGGGCTATCGCTGGTGCAGCGAATCATCCAACGTCATGGCGGACGCATCTGGGCAGAAGCTGTGGTGAATCAAGGCGCCACGTTTTATTTCACGCTGCCGGCGTAGGGGCGGTTCGCGAACCGCCCTTCCTAACCACGCGCAAACACGGCAGTTCGCGACCCCCTACGAACGCCAGGCAGCGCGGTAACTGCGCCCCAACCTCATGATGCGCGCCAGCAACGTCGCATAGTCATCGCCGGCCGCAGCAGCGGACAGGGCGAAATCCTCGTGCGCAGTCAGGCAGGGATTGGCGTTGGCTTCCAACACGTAAACACTGCCATCGCCTTTTAACCGTAAATCGATGCGCGCATAACCGGTGAGCGATAGTGTTCGATAGACCTGCTTGGCGATGTCGTTGATGTGAGTTCGCAACTTACCGGAGATGTCGCGTGCCGCATGCGAGCCGATACCGTGTTTAGTCCGATAGCTGCGATCCCACTTGGCTTTGCGAGTGGCAATCGCTGTACCGTTGCGATCCGCCGTGCCGAAGTCCATTTCCCACAGCGGCAAGGTTTGCAGGCGGTCATTGCCAGTCACACCCACATACAACTCACGACCCTCGATGAATTCTTCCACCAAGGCCGCCGAGCCGGTTTGTGCGTGAATAAATTCCACCCGTTGTTCAAGCTTGTCCAGGTCATACACGATGGAAGCCTGCGCGATGCCGAAAGAGGCATCGTCGGTCACCGATTTCACGAACAAGGGAAACTGTAGGTTCGCCGGCAACACCACCCGCTGCCGTTTCGTAAAAACGGCAAAGCCCGGCGTGGCAATGCCGTGAAACGCCAAAATCTGTTTGGCCAGCGCCTTATCGCGCGACAACAACAAGCCACGTGGATTACAGCCGGTGTAGGGCTGCCGCATCAATTCCAAAAAGGAAACCACGTGTTGGTCGTAGCTCACCAGGCCCTGAAACTCTTCCGCCAAATTAAACGCAATGTGCGGCCGCCAGTCCTTAATCACCGCCGTTAATTCAATCAGGTTGTCGCCCAGACCCAGACAACGCACCACATGGCCGGAGGCTTTCAGTTGCCGTACCACATCGTATTCGGTGCGAAACTCGTCGATCTGCTGCTGAGTGCAGCCGCTCAAATCATCCGGCGGCACCAGGGTTTCATGCATCAACACCAATACACGCTGCGACTTCATACGGTGAGGCTAGGGTCTGTATTCAACAAACGCTCACTCAGCGCCAGCAGCTCAGCCACCTTCGGCAAGGTTTCGCGCCACACAATCGGCAGGCCCTGCACGCCATACAATGCGCCGGCCAGGGCGCCGCACACTGCCGCCACGTTGGCGGGCCGCGCCGCCTTGTGCATGGATTTGCACACCGCCGACTGAAAATTATTAGTAGTCGCCACCGCATGCACCGCGCTGGCCAGCACCGATAACACATCCTCGTCGGCCGCCTGTGTCATGGCGGTGCGCCAGCCGCCATCGATGAAGCGCTCCAGCTCGGGCTTGAGTTTGATCGTGCGCAACTCGTCGCACGCCTTGCCGGCTTTGAACGCAAACAACTCTGGCAGTGGCGCGCCCTCAACAATCGCCAGCAACATCGCGGCAAACACCCGACAAGCATCCAGCACCAGCGGCGCCTGCGACGTGGTCCGCGCCGATTCGGCGGCTTCAAGCAGAGCCTGCGCGGGCCGCGCCGCGAAGTACAACGCCACCGGCGTACAGCGCGCCAGGGCATGCGCATCGATCAACGCCGGATCGTGCGAACCGGCCACTGGATTGCGCTTCCATTGCCACAAGCCCAAAGCCTTTTGCACCGGCGGCGGCACCGCGACTGCACGGCTGTCGCTGTTGTACTTGCCCTGCTTCTGCCACGCCAGGTAGCGCTGCATTTGATCCTGCGGCTGCATTTGTTTGCAGCTCAACAGGCTATCCGCCAACGCCAGTGTCATCGCCGCATCGCTGCTCCACTGCAAGGCGGCCAGATTATTCAGCATGGTATCGGCGGTCTTGTTCAGGTCCACGCCCGCAGTCGCTGGCGCGGCCAACGCCGTACCTAGTACATCGCCGATCGCCAGCCCAAGCAGCGCGCCTTGATAAATGCTCAGTTGACTGCGCGCGTCGGCCAACAACGGCCGAGTCCCCAGGTCTTCCTTGAACTTCAGCACAAACTGCTGTTGCGCTTCGGTCTCGGGCACAGTGGGCCAGCGCTTAGCGCGCTCGTTGGCTTGCCAAAGCGAATTCAACATCTCGATAGCCCGCGCACCATCGTGGCCACGACGCACCAAGTGACAGCCGACGACGGTGCCGGTACGGCCGATGCCGGCGCGGCAATGCACGTACACACCCGCGCCCTGCGCCAGTGCTGCATCGATGGCATCGAGTATGGCCGTCATACGCTGCATGCTGTCCGGCACATCGTGATCGCGAATCGCAAAGCGCTGATGCACTACTGGTTTGCCGCCGAAGCGCGCCGGCAAGCGCCCTTCATAGGGCGGCAATTCATCCACTGCCGTCAGATCGATAAAACAGGTGATGCCCGCCAACAGCAGATCTTGCAGCCGCACCGCCGACTCGGCGTCGTCGCCATTCAAGGGATATTCGCCGGCCAGTAATTCGCCGGGGCGAACCCAATAACTGTTGCCAAGTGGTTTCGCAGGCGTTTTATGAGGAGACTGGTTCAATCGGTCATTACTCGCTAGATTCATTGCAAAATTACTCGCTGGGGGTCGCGGCGCGGCGCCGTGCTTTGCGCTTTGCTACGGCCGGCTTGACCTTGCCCGACTTGAGACTCGCTATGCCGTTACGCAAGCCCGGCAGCGCGCCATTGCCGGTAGCCAGCTCGCAGGCGAGTCTGCGCGCATGCTCCAACGCCGGCGCCAACATTTCCTGCGGCGATTCGTGGACTGTCCACGACGCCGGTTTACCGAGGCTGCGCAGCAAGGCACCGGGCACAGGCACACCATCAAAGCTAAAACTTAAGCTAGGCAGAGCGGCTACGCCGCGCTCGAAATTCTGGGTCGACAATTCGCTCAACGAGACCGTCTGTGCGGCGACGGTAGTGATTTCGGTGGATGCCAACGTACCGGCGGTTACGACGCCACTTTGTGCGCGTAGTTGATTCAACCCCGCCAGCACCTGTTCCTTACTACGACCACGCAACTCGAACAACAAAAAGGGATCGTGATCTAATGCTTCTCCCAACACATAGTGGGTGGCAGCAACATGCTTGCAGGGACTGGACCAATCGTCGCAACTGCAATCAGCATCGATGTCATGCAAATTCGCCGGAAACAAACTCTTGCCGCAACTACGGAATAAGCGATCGATGTCCCTGGGCATTTCACCATTGAGCAACTGCGCAGCAAACAACGCCTGCTGGCTCATGGCGTACATGATTTGATTCCATGCCTTTGGCTCGAAGGCTTCCAAATTCAAGCTCACTGAAAAACTGTCCAGCTCATCGTCGGTGACCACAGCGCTGACTTTGCCGGGCACGATTTTCAAACCACGTACATGACCGTCGCGTGCATAAGCGCGGCCCTTACCGAGGCGCGCCACCACATCGCGCGAGCTACGCTCCAAGGCTTCGATCCAGCGCTGCCCCCACCAGGTCATGCCCGGTGATTTCGGCCTGGTGGCCTTACCTTCAAGGTGTTTGTTCATGGCACCACCGCGTGGCGTTTGCGTTCCGGCGCCAGGTGTTCTTCCGGTTCATCGGTATCGGGCGCATCGGCCACCACCGCATTCGGCGCCAAGGCAAACAATTCGCGCAACTCGTGGTTATCCAACTCGGTGATCCACGACTCGCCCTGCGACACCACGCGCGCCGCCAAGTCGCGCTTGGCTTCCAACATCTGATCGATTTTTTCTTCCACCGTGCCGGCGCAGAGCAACTTGTACACCTGCACATTGCGCGATTGCCCAATGCGATAAGCGCGATCGGTGGCTTGATCCTCCACCGCCGGATTCCACCAGCGATCGAAATGGAACACTTCGGTCGCCGCGGTGAGGTTCAACCCCGTGCCGCCTGCCTTGAGTGAAATCACCAACAGCTTCGAGGCGCGCGGCTCTTCCTGAAAACGCCGCACCATTTCATCGCGCGCAGCACGACTCACGCCGCCATGTAGGAACGGCACTGCCTTGCCTTGCAAACGCGATAGCGCCCGCACCAAACGCTCGCCCATTTCACGATACTGAGTAAAGATCAACGACCGATCGTCGGCCGCGAGCACCTGTTCCAACATTTCCATCAAGCGATCCAACTTGCCGGAACGACCATTGAGTGGCCCTTGTTCGCGCAGGTAGTGCGCCGGGTGATTGCAAATCTGTTTCAACGCCGTGAGCAATGCCAACACGCGGCCGCGGCGTGTGATGCCATCGGCCGATTCAATCTCTAGCAGCGATTCGTTTACGGCTTGTTGATACAAGCTGGCTTGTTCGCGCGTGAGCGAGCAGAACACCTTGGACTCTTGCTTAGCAGGCAAGTCGAGCATGATGTGCGGATCGTTCTTCACCCGCCGCAAAATGAACGGCGCCACCATGCGGCGCAGGCGCAAGGCCACGTCTTCGCGACCGTAACGCTCCACCGGAATGGCAATCTCGCGGCGGAAGGTTTCGCGCGGGCCAAGTAATCCTGGATTGAGAAACTCCATGATCGACCACAACTCGGCCAGATGGTTTTCCACCGGCGTGCCGGTGAGCGCAATGCGTTCGCTGGCCTTCATTGCACGCGCCGCGCGTGCGGTGGCCGATGCCGAGTTCTTGATGAACTGCGCTTCATCCAACGCCACCACCGAGAACTCGATGTCTTGCAACCATGGCATGTCGCGACGCATCAGACCGAAACTTGCCAGCACCAACTTGCCCTGCGCCGCTGGTGCAAAATCGTCGGCGTTTTGAATACGTTGCGGGCCGTAGTGCCGCAGCACCGACAGACTGGGTGCGAAGCGCGCAATCTCGCGTTCCCAGTTGCCGATCACCGAGGTCGGACATATCAACAACACCGGCCGCGTGTCATTGGGTTGGTCGTCCTGTCGCCGCAATAGAAATGCGAGTAATTGCACGGTCTTGCCCAAACCCATGTCGTCAGCTAAACAGGCACCCAAGCCCAACTGAGTCAAATGCGTCAGCCAACTCATGCCGCGTAATTGATAGGGTCGCAGCTCGGCTTGCAACGCAGCGGGTGCGGGCAACTCTTGAATGGCCTCACGCTCACGCATTTGCCGCACCATTTCGCCCAACGCGCCCACTGCAATCACTTCCATGCGCAAACTGGAATCGGCTTGGGTGATGACTTCCGTCAAGGCCAGCGACAACCCCAACGACATCCCCACCGTGCCGCCGCCCTGGGTAAGCAACTTGGTGGCATGTTGAAGTTCGCGCGCATCCAGGATCACCCATTGCCCTTGAAACCGTGCCAACGGCGTACGCATCTCGGCGAGTTCATCCAAATCATTCAGCGTGAGCACCTGTCCTGCCAACTGCGCCTGCCAGCGATACGGTAGGTTTTGCTGTTGAGCCGGCGTTTTGGTATCGGCCTCATTGCCAATGCACATACTGACGTGCAGCCGTTGCTGTGTAGCGGGCTGCAACGCTTCAGGCAATTGCACCGCGATACCCGCCTGCTCCAGCGCGCCAAGCTGATTCAGAAACTCATAAACCATACGCGGTCTGAGCAACATCGACTCGGGCCGCGGCTTACGCAATTCGTTTTCGATAAACGCAAAGCTGCGTGACGCCACCGCCAACATTTGCAGCAATTGCTCCTGCGCCAAGCGTAAGTCACATTGCAAACGCGCGGCTGCCGGCACGCCGGCAGCAAACAACTCGTGCGCGGATACCAACACGTCGTCATCACGCCGCTGTAGCGCGAAATTCAGCAGGAACTCGCGGCTGTCTTCCGGCGGCAAGTGCAATTGCAAACACAGACGTAACGGCGACACCACGCCGAGCACCGGCTGCAACCAATCGCGTAGCTCACTCAGAACGCTGCGTTCTTGTACGCCCTCCGGCACGAAACCGGCATCGTCACCCAGCAACGCCGCTTGCAAGCGTTGTGGCCATGGCAAGAGCGACACCGCCAGCAGTTCAGTGGCTTGTCCAGCGCGTGCGGCGGCACGCTTGCGTGGCTTACTCCGTGGCTGCGCAACACGCAGCAACCGATCGGCAAAGGTGTCGAGAAATTCGCGCAACAAGGCGCTAGCTGTCCATACCAATGTCGTGGCACCGGCTTGATCGACAGGCCGCGTCATCGGCAAGGCATGCGCGGCCACCGGAAACGCCTGCGCCAACGCGGCGACCCGTTCGGCATCCTGCGGCAAGTTGAGCACCACACTCCAACGCGCCACTTGTTGCTCAGCCTGCTTGACCACGCGCGGCAATACCTGCTCGCGCGCCACCAGCTCCAATCCCAATTTGGCGGCCAGACTCCACACCGCCACCGACGGCGGCAACTGCGGCAACTCGGCCTGAGTCAGCGCCGCCAACTGCACCGCACCGTCCAGCAAGGGCAGGCGATAACCGCGCACGCGCCGCAACTTGAACGCCTCATCCGGGATGACCTGCGTGCCGGGTTCGCCCAACACCGCCAGCGGGCTGTGCGCCGCCTCGCTGCCCCACAACAACCAGTGCGGCTGGTCGGGATCGGGCACGAACAGCAGATGCACGCCCGCCATTACCGGACGCAACGCGGCATCCGGCACGGTAGTCAGCGGCGGGACCGCTGATGGGGCTATCTCTGGGTCGGGCTCAATCATGGTTCGATCATTAAATACGTGGTTACCTACATCGTCCGTGGCGCTTTTCGCTCGACCTTCAATCATGCAGCAAGTCGAGGCAAGACACACCATCCTGGACTGTCCCCCTTCGCCGTCAACCAGACAAGCAATGCACTGCGAATTCGAGACCGACCTCACCAATCGCCGCGTACCCCCGCCACGGCCACACACAATGCGGCGAGTGTGCAAAGTTTTTTGAGGATCGCGCTTTAGCGCCGGTGACACGCTGATTCGTCGCAGCAATCGGGCTAGTATCGGCAAGCGGCTCAGCCGTGCCGCGCCATCTGCAAGGGGTACACCAATGTGTGACGATCATTCCATAGACGACATGATTGAACACTCGCGCCGCTCGGCCGAGTGGACGCGCCGCCGTTTCGGCGCGCTGTCGCTGGGCAGCGGCCTGGCGATGATGCTGCCCCGCATTGCGGGCGCTGTGGCGGTGACCGAGGCCGACATTGAAATCAAAACCCCCGACGGCACAGCCGATGCTTACTTTGTGCACCCCGCCAGCGGCGCACATCCCGGCGTATTGATTTGGACCGACATCATGGGCCTGCGCCCGGCATTCAAAATAATGGCCAAGCGATTGGCCGAATCGGGCTACTCGGTGTTGGTGCCCAATCCGTTTTATCGCATCAAGAAAGCACCGGTCGTGCCGGAAGGCTCCTCTTTGCAAAACGAAGAGACGCGCAAAACCGTGATGGCGATGATGGGGAAACTAACCCCCCAAACCCACATTACCGACGCCACCGCCTTCGTGACCTGGATGGATGGGCAAAAGTCCGTCGATAAGAAACGCAAAATGGGCACCAGCGGTTATTGCATGGGCGGCCCCATCACCATGCGCACCGCCGCCACCTTCCCTGATCGCATCGGCGCCGGGGCCTCTTTTCATGGTGCGCGTCTCACGACGAGTGACGACAACAGCCCGCACCTGCTCGTGCCCACGATGAAAGCGCAGTACCTGATCGCCATCGCCGACAACGACGACCAGCGCGACCCCAACTCCAAGACGCTGCTCAAGGAAGCATTTGAAAAAGCCAAGCTGCCCGCGGAGATCGAGGTATACGCCGGTGCCCAACACGGCTGGTGCCCACCCGATTCGGCTATGTACAACGAAGCACAGGCGGAGAAGGCGTGGGAGCGGATGATGGTGTTGTTTAAGAAGGCGTTGGTGTAGGGCTGATTGTAAGTGCTGTAGGGGCCGACCCATGTGTCGGCCCTAAGACGCAACAAACAAGGAGGATGTGTGAAGACGAAACGCAACCTGTTTAGCGAATTGATCGAAGGCTTCATAGCTTTAGCCGAACAACGCGTCGGCAAACGCACTCTGCGCACTCATACCATCGAAGCCAAATCACTAAAGTTGGCATCAAACCAGAACCCGCAACACCCAACGTCAAAATCGAAATGATTGTTCTGTCTCGGATACGTCCAATTCAGATTGTGGAGCTTCGCAGACTCAGCTCCACATACAAATCTCTCACTTCACATCAAACCGTGCCGTCCGCACATCCTTAAAGCCTATGGCCGTGATCGTCTCGGCAATCTTGTCCAGCGAGCTATCATCCTTGGGCAAGGGATCGATACCCACTGAGGAAACAATCACCTGACGTTCTGGTTTGATCTTGAGTGTGTCGCGTAAATAAGCGGCTACCTTCTGGCAGGGCATCATCTGTTCATTGACGCCGCATTGTTGTGTGGTGGGATAGACGGCCACGGTGGTGTAGTCGGGCTCGGGTGGTTTGCAGCCGGTAAGGAGCAGCAGTATGGGGGCTAGGCGGAATAGCGTGGTTGAGTTCATGGTGGTGGTCGCATTCGAATCATTGAGCTTTGAAGTCAGAGAAAATCAACAACAACGCTTTACGCCAGTCCACTTGCGTTGTTGTTCAGCTAAATAAAACGCGCGTCGATCTAGTACGGCTTCACCCACATGATGCTGGCGATGATGGGCAACATAGCGCTCGTAGGCATCGTCGCCGGTCATGTGGCGAAAATTCGCCACAAAGCAGCGCGACCACCCATACACACGGGCAAAGACACTTCGCAGGCCGAAGGTCATCCCGGTGGGACTCAGTTCAGCGACCGGACTCATGCTTGTTGCCCCAACTGCGTCGGCACATACGGCGTCTCTGCCAACGGCAGTACACTGGCTCCCTGGGTTGCGCGCCAGCAGACGCGAATCATGTCGAAGATAATGATCCACAACAGCACGCAAAAGAAGGTGACCAGCACGGCATCCAGGCGTTGATTGAAGATCAATTGCGGCGCGACTTTCGCTTGCGCGGCCGGCAACGTGCCCGCAGCCAGCTTGGTACTCATATCGTTGGCGGCGGCGAGAAAACCAATACGCACTTGATCGGAAAAAATCTTTTGCCAAGTCGCCGTGGTGGTCACGATGGCCAGCCAGGCCAGCGGCACGGCAGTCACCCACGCATACTTCAGCTTGCCTTGTTTAACAATGATGCCGGTGCATACACATAGCGCAATCGCTGCCAGCATTTGATTGGCGATACCAAACAGCGGCCAGAGAATGTTCACGCCGCCGTTGGGATCGATCACGCCGATATATAGGAAGTAACCCCAGCCGAGCACTACCAGGGTGCTGCTGATGATGATGGAGGGATACCACGAGGTATTGGCCATGGGCTTCCAGGCGTGGCCGAGAAAATCCTGCAACATGAAGCGGCCCACGCGCGTGCCAGCATCCAGCGTGGTGAGAATAAACACCGCTTCAAACATGATGGCGAAGTGATACCACAGCGCCAGCATGCCTTGACCAAAGGCCGATGACAGAATGCTGGCCATGCCCACCGCCAACGAGGGCGCGCCACCGGTGCGAGCGAATAACGTGGACTCACCCATCTCGACGGCGAGTGCATTCATCTGCTCGACAGTCACGGGGAAACCCCAACTGCTGATCGTCGCTACCGCATCGGCCGGCAAGCTGCCGACGATGCCGGCCGGACTGTTGATCGCGAAGTAAATGCCCGGCTCCAACAATGCCGCTGCAATCAACGCCGTCACCGCCACCAGCGACTCCAACGCCATGCTGCCGTAACCGATCAGACGCACATCTTTTTCGCTGGTGATCAACTTAGGCGTAGTGCCGCTGGCCACCAAGGCATGAAAGCCCGAGATCACACCGCAGGCAATGGTGATAAACAGAAACGGAAATAACTTGCCGGAAAACACCGGCCCGGTGCCGTCGATGAATTGCGTGACCGCCGGCATTTTGATTTCCGGATTCACCAGCACCACGGCAATCAATAACAAACCGATAGTGCCGAGTTTCAGAAATGTCGACAGATAATCGCGCGGCGCGAGCAGCAGCCACACCGGCAACACGGCGGCAATCAAGCCATAGGCCATCACGAACCACGCCAGTTGCAGGCCCTCGAAATTGAACATGGCATATAGCGCCGGATACTTACTGAGCGCGCCACCACCAACGACTGCGGCGATTAACAACGTCACGCCGATTAACGATCCTTCCAGTACGCGACCCGGACGGATGTTGCGCAGGTACAGTCCCACCAAGATCGCAATGGGAATGGTGGAGAACACGGTAAACGTGGCCCACGGGCTGTGCTTCATGGCGTTCACTACCACCAGGCCGAGCACCGCGATCAGAATGATCATGATCATCAGCGTGCCGATCATGGCGGCATAACCACCGATGGGACCGAGTTCATCCTTGGCCATTTGTCCGAGACTGCGGCCGTTGCGGCGCATGGAGAACAGCAGCACCGTCATGTCTTGAATGCAGCCGGTCACTACCGCGCCTACCAAAATCCACAACGCGCCCGGCAGATAGCCGAACTGCACTGCGAGGGTAGGACCAATCAAGGGCCCTGGCCCCGCAATCGCAGCAAAATGATGGCCGAACACAATCCATTTGTTGGTCGGCACGAAGTCGCGGCCGTTATCCAAGCGTTCTGCCGGCGTGGCGCGCGTGACATCGATGGTGAGCACTTTCGCCGCCACCCAGGCGCTGTAGAAGCGATAGCCCAGTGCATAGATGCACACGGCAGCAACAATGATCCACAACGCATTGATGGATTCGCCACGTTGTAAAGCAACGCCGCCAAAGGCAATGGCCCCAACCACTGCCAGCAACGACCAGAAAAGTTTGTTCATGCGTGATCCATAATTGTTATGTGTGTTTCTTGTAGTGGCAGGTTTTAAACCTGCCTTCCTGTGTCTGGAATTCAAGGGCAGGTTTCAAACCTGCCCCTACGGAGCCTCAAGCCCCTGCGAATACAACACCCGGCCATCGGGCGCCACCAGAATGACATCGACATCTTTCATCTGATTATAAATTTTCATCGCCTCATCCGGACCCAGCACGAAGGCGGTTTTGGCAAGACCATCGGTTCGTAAGGCCGTGGGCGCAATGATGGTGGCGCTGCGCACCTTGCTGGCCGAATGCCCGGTCTTGGGATCGATGATGTGGTGATAGCGCGTACCGTTTTCATCGAAGTAACGCTCGTAGTCGCCCGACGTCGATAGCGCCGTATCGGTCAAGGGAATCTTGGCAATGATCTTGTTGTGATCATCCGGATGCTTAATGCCGATAATCCACGGTTTGCCGAAACGATCGCCGATGATGCGACTATCGCCACCGGCCGACACCATGGCATGTTTGATGCCGCGCGCTTGTAGCAGGGCGATGCCGCGATCTACCGCATAGCCCTTGGCAATGCCGCCCAAGTCGATGCGTACACCGGGCCGTGTGAACTTAATGGTTTGGTGTTGGGCATCCAGCACCAGATGTTTGTAGTTGACGGCCGGCAACGCGGCTTTGATTTGTTGTTCGCTGGGTCTTTCATGCGCGCGAAAGTCGTACATGAAGCCGACGCTGGCATAAGTAATGTCGAATGCACCGTGGGTGATGCGTGAGAACTCCACGGCTTGCGTGAGTAGGTCGAATAATTCTTTGGTGATCTTTACCGGATGCTTAGCCGCTTCGGCATTCACCTTCGACACTTCGCTGGTCGGCTTGTAAGTGCTCATCGCTTCATCCAAGCGACGCAGCTCGCCCAGCACCGCATCAATGGCTTGGTTGCCCTGTGCGGCGGTGTCGGTCCATACCTCTACCGACATGCGCGTACCCATGATGCCGTCGTCGATGCGGCTCACCCATTCGGCCCATGCCGACTGAGCAGTCAATACGCCAAAGCACGACGCAATCGCAATCAGCCAACGACTCACGGCAACGCCGCCGTTTCGTCTGTTTCGGCAGCAGACAAACTCGCTAACAACGCAGGCGTGATCTCACGCAAACTGCGCAACGAAGCAAAATCAAACTTGCTGTGATCGGCCAGATGCGAAGGCACCACATTGCGCAGCGCGGAAAAAATAGTTTCGCTGCGGCCCGGATGTTCGATCTCCCATTGCTTGAGCATGTTCTTGATCACACGCCGCTGCATGTTTTCCTGCGAACCGCACAGGTTGCAGGGAATGATCGGAAACTTGCGCGCTGTGGCATAGCGTTCGATTTCGCGTTCGGCCACATAGGCCATGGGTCGAATCACCACGTTGCGACCGTCTTCCGATAACAACTTGGGCGGCATGGCCTTGAGCTTGCCGCCGAAGAACAGATTCAGAAACAACGTCTCAATGATGTCGTCGCGATGATGTCCGAGCGCAATCTTAGTAATGCCGTTGTTCGCGGCGAAGGTGTACAGCGAACCGCGCCGCAGACGCGAGCACAGACCGCACATGGTCTTACCCTCCGGCACCACGCGCTTCACTACGCTGTAGGTGTCTTGCTCCAGAATATGAAACGGCACGCCTAGCGCTTTCAGATACTCGGGCAGGATGTGCTCGGGAAAATCCGGCTGTTTTTGATCGAGATTCACTGCCAGCAACTCAAACTTCACCGGCGCGCGCTGCTGTAACGACATCAACATGTCGAGCATGGTGTAAGAGTCCTTGCCACCGGACAGGCACACCATCACCTTGTCGCCGGCTTCAATCATTTTGAAGTCTTCAATGGCCTTGCCCACTTGGCCGCGAATCTGCGCTTGCAGTTTCTTGAAGTTGTTGGACATGCCCTGACCAGGGTGGGGTTCGGCTTTATCGACCACGGCATTCATTACGCTTCACTCAACATCGATCAATACTTTTACATGGCACGGGCGCGATGAATTGCGCCCCTACGGCACACCTGTATCGCACGGGCGGGTTTCTTGTCCATTGATATGGCCCGCCCCTACTCCAAATACTTGCTCTCGGCATAACGCAGCCAAGGCGCAGCGGACAACGCTCGACCGGTTACTTGCTTCACCAACTGCGAACCATCCACCGTGGCGCCGGCACTGTAGATGTTTTCGTTGAGCCATGCGAACAACGGCGCAAATTCACCACGCGCCACTTGCTCGTCAAAGCCAGGTAACGCAGCGCGAATCGCTTCCAGTAATTGTGCCGCGATAATCGCGCCGATGGCATAGGACGGAAAATAGCCAAATGCACCCAGCGACCAATGGATATCTTGCAGGCAACCCTCGGCATCGTTGACAGGCGTCACCCCCAGGCGGCTAGCCATGCCCTGATTCCACGCCTCCGGCAGATCCTTCACCGCCAGTTCACCCTCCAGCAACTGCCGCTCCAGGTCGTAACGCAACATGATGTGCACGGGATAGGTCAGCTCATCGGCATCGACGCGAATCAAACTGCGTTGCACCTGCGTCAGCACCCGATAGAGATTCTCCACTTCCCATTCGTGGCCGGACACTGCCAGCTGCTTGACCAGCATGGGCTGCAAATAGTGCAGGAATGGCCGGTTGCGGCCAATCAACATTTCCAGCAACAACGACTGGCTTTCGTGCACCGCCATGCCGGCATTGTCCCCGGCCGGTTGTGCGCGCCATGCCACCGGCAACCCTTGTTCGTAGCGGGCATGGCCGGTTTCGTGCACCACCGCCATCACACCCGACAAGACATCCTGAGGTGCGAAGCGCGTCGTGATGCGTACATCGCCGGGAGCGCCGCCGGTAAAGGGATGATCGCTTTCATCCAACCGTCCTTGCTCGAAGGAAAACCCCAGCGCCTTCATCAGTTCCAGCGATAACGCGCGTTGTTTGCTGTTGGATACCTTGGCATTCACTGGCAACACGCTACGCCCGGCCTGCACATCGATGGCTTGTTGAATCAATTCCGGCAGGCGCTGCGACAGTACCGAGAAAATGCGATCAATTTCTGCAGTAGTCAGTCCAGGCGCGAAGCCATCCACTAAGGCGTCATACGGATCGAGCTTGAGCGCCCGGCCCAGCAGATGCGAGCGGTCTCTCACCAGCTTGACGACCTCCTGCAAGTGCGGCGCAAATAAACTGAAATCGCTGCTCGCGCGCGCCTCGCGCCAACGCTGCTCGGCCGTGGCCGCCGCCTTGGCCAGGCGCGCGACCAAGGCATTGGGCACGGCAATGGCGTGTTCATACTCGCGGCGCATGCGGCGCAGATTCGCCTGCTGCCAGTCGTCCAGTCCGGTGGCATTGGCAGCGGCCCGGTCCAACAAGCGCGGAATCTTGGGCTGAGCCAGCACCGCATGGCTTTCCGTCTCCAGTACCGCAAGCTGGTCGCCACGCAACTCCACACTGCCGCGCGGCATCATGGTGGCGGCGTCCCAGCGCAGCACACTGGCCGTCGAGCGCAGGGCATGCAGACGACGAAATTCCTGTTCGAGTTGGTGGTACGGGGTCGGTGGCATGGGTATGGGTCTGGGATCGCTGGTTCCGGGGATGAGCATTCTACCGTGTGACCAAGCGCGGACCCGCACCCCAACCAGCAGTGCCAATCAACAGTGTCAGGACGCCCAAAACCGCCCTTCCGATAATGAGTAAAAGATTCTTCGACAGGCCTTGCAAGCCGCCCCTCCGCTGCCGCACTATGACACCGCAAGCCAATGAAACTAAAGCAAAATTCTCCATTATCTTGCCCTTTTTAAATCGTTGTTGTTGGAGAAACACAACGGCTATCAGTGCTCAGTTACCCCCTTTCTGAGTGCTGTTGCTGGCCGGTAGCTCACAACCAAGCTACCGGCCTTTTTTTATTCCCGAGTTTCATTCTGAGGCGGTTTTTTGCGCCCTATCCGCTCGATTCCGCACCAACATCTCGCTGCTCGCCAGCGCGGCGAAACGTGAGCCTGACCCACAGCCCGGGTCCGGCATCTTCCATTTGCAGGCTGGCGTGGTGAAAACGACACACTGCTGCGACCAGGCTCAAGCCCAATCCCGTGCCCGGTTCGGCTTGCGCAGAATCCAACCGCACGAAGCGCTGCAGCACCCGCTCGCGATCGGCGCTGGGAATTCCCGGCCCGTTGTCCTGAACACTCAGGACCACCTCATTGGCATCGGCGGTCACAGCCACTGCAATTCGACCACCGGCCGGCGTGTACTTAACGGCGTTATCCAACAGATTGGCGATGGCATGCGCCAGTAGTTGCCGACTGCCCTGCACGACAGCCGCGTCCATCCGCTCCAACTCCAGTTTAATGCCGCGTTGTTCAGCCAGCGGCGCATACAGCTCGGCCACCTCGGTGCACAGCTTGTCCAGTTTGAGCGCCGCCACCTCGGCATTGGCCGCGCCGCTTTGCACTTGAGCAATACGCAGCAACGCTTCCAAGGTGCGTAGCAGCGTATCGGCATCGTGCATGGCGGCTTCCAGCGATTCACGCCCGGTCGCCGTCGCTTGTTCCAGGGCCTGCTCCAAGCGCATGCGCAATCGGTTCAGTGGACCGCGCAGATCATGCGCCGTGCCATCAATCACAAAGCGCAATGCCAGGGTCAGTTGTTCAATGCGCTCCAACAGCGTATTCAAATTGGTGGCCAACTCGTCCAATTCGTCGCCGCTGCCGCGCACCGGCAAACGCCGCGCGAAATCGCCATTGGCAATGTCCTGTCCCGCCGATGCAATGGCATGCACTTGATGCAACAGACGGCGATTCATCCACACACCAATGCCGGCTCCCATTAGTACCAGCAGCACCAGCGCCAGGATGCCCACCCGCTGCATCACTGTTGCCAAGCGCGCCCGCTCGATCACATCAGTGCCGATCAACAATCGATAACCTTCCGGCAAGGTGACCAAGGCGGCGCGAATCGGATGCTGTTCCACTCGGCCGTCTTGGGTGCTGACAGTCACGTTGAATTCAAACCACTTGCCACGCTGTGTATTGAGCTGCGGCCATGCGGCCAGATTGCCCACCAACGGTTGCAAGGATTCGTCCGCCAATAGGTACACCGAACGCGAGCGATCCAGGCCTTGACTGCGTTCGCGAATGGTCGCCACCAAGCCGCGCAACCCAAGCATGGCGTATTGCTCGGACAAGCCTTGCAACTGTGACTCCATGAGACTTTCCGTGCCGTCATCGACGGCGCGCAAGGTCAGCACGTACACGCTGCCGAATAACAGCGTGGTAGTCAGCGCAAACACCACGATGTAAATCAGCGCCAGACGGGCAACGGTGGTGCGGAAAAAGGCGCGCGATAACCAACGCATTGCTAGGGTCTGTTACCAGTTAGCGCATCACTGCGACGGAGACCAGAATGGCTCAGGACGCGACGCACCGAGCGCGGTGCAACAAAGTCCTGAGCCATTCTGGTCCCGTCCCTTCGGGTTGGGCCCCAAAAGGCACCATGCGGTGTTGCTCGTCGTTCATTTGGAGTAACCAAACTTCTCTCCTCGCGCCTAGCCTGGTGTCTTTTGGGACTCCAACGCAGCGATGCGCTAACTGGTAACAGACCCTAGCGCTCGTCTGAATCGGGTTGGGCGCCAAACAAGTAGCCCGCGCCGCGCACAGTATGAATCAAGGGTTTCTTAAAGCCGCGGTCAACGGCTTGACGCAGCCGACTCATGTGCACGTCGATCACATTGGTCTGCGGATCGAAATGCAGATCCCACACTTGTTCCAGCAGCATCTTGCGCGTTATCACTTGCCCGGCGTGTTTGACCAGGAAGGCCAGCAACTCGAACTCGCGCGTGGTGAGCTGCAATTCCTGCCCGGCGCGTTCGGCGGTGCGCGCCATCAAATCGATCACCACATCCTCGTAACTCACACGGATCTTGGCTTCCGCCTGTTGCCCACGACGCAACAGCACTTCGATGCGCGCCACCAATTCGGCAAAGGCATAGGGCTTGGTCAAGTAATCGTCGCCGCCGGCGCGCAGGCCGCGCACGCGATCATCCACTTCGGCTAACGCACTGAGAATCAAAATGGGCATCTTGTGCCCCTGATCGCGCAGCGCCTTGATGATGGACAAGCCATCCAACCGCGGCAACATGCGATCAGCAATGATCAAATCCCAGGGCTGCTGCTGCGCGCGCCCCAGCCCATCGCGGCCATCGGCCACGTGCTCGGCTTGATAGCCATGCTCATGCAGCCCGCGCAACAACAATTGCGCCGCCTCGATATCGTCTTCGATCACTAGAATGTTCATTGTGGTTGCAAGCTGTGGGTGGACACTGAACAGAACACTGACCCGAACATTGGCCCGAACATTGACCCGAGCTCTGGCCTGACATTATGAGCCACACGATCTGCGACCGGGGTGCGCATCTGCACAGGGAGAGGCCATATTACTGGCAGGTGAATTCATGGGTTCGGCATCATGGCATCTAATGTCATATCAACCTTGCTGCGCCTAACCACCGGTCAGACACAGCAATAGCGCTAGCCCGCGTCTTTGGCCGATTCCTTCGGCAGATTGACTGCCACAAACAAGCGCCCTTGTTGCCGCTGTATCAAAAACGCGATGGGCTTGCCACGCGGCAGATCCCGCACCAGGCTGACAAAGTGCTCGGGATCTTTGATCTCCTTGCCGCCGATTTTCAGCACCACGTCACCGGGTTGAATGCCGGCGCGCGCCGCCGGACCGGGTTTTACCTGCGTGATCAACACACCGCCGCTGCCGATATCGAGTTGCTTACGCTGCGCATCCGTCAACGCTTGCACGCCGACATTCAAGACGGCTTTGCTGGTTGCACCGGCCTTGGGAACGGCGGCTTGGCGTGCAGCATCTTTCAGCGTGCCCACTGTCGGGCGCACAGTCAGTTCACGACCATCGCGCAGTAGCTTCAAGTCCACTTTGCTGCCCACCGGGGTGGCGCCCACCAGCGGCGGCAAGTCGGCAGAGTCATGCACGGCCTGGCCATTGAAACTGAGAATCACATCGCCGGTTTGCACCCCGGCTTTGCCGGCCGGGCCGTCCGAATCAACGCCGCCCACTAGAGCCCCATGCGGCTTGTCCATGCCAAACGATTGCGCCAAATCGCTGGTGACATTTTGTATCTGCACACCCAACCAGCCGCGCGTAACGTGACCGCTCTTATCCAATTGCACCATCACACTGCGCACGGTGTTGATGGGAATAGCAAACGACAACCCCGCATAGCTGCCGGTATTGCTATAGATCTGCGAGTTGATTCCCACCACTTCGCCGCGGGTGTTGAACAACGGGCCGCCGGAATTACCGGGATTCACCGCCACATCGGTTTGAATGAACGGCACATAGCTTTCATTGGGCAGCGAGCGACTCAGGGCGCTGACAATGCCCTGCGTGGCGCTGTAATCCAAGCCAAACGGCGAACCAATGGCCAGCACCCACTCACCCACCGACAGTTGGTCGGAGTTACCCAGCTTCACCGTCGGCAAATTCTTAGCATCGACCTTCAGCAAGGCCACATCGGTTTGTTTGTCCTTGCCCACTACTTTGGCCAGATACTCGGTGTTGTCCGAGAACCGCACCGTCACCGTATCCGCACCATCCACCACATGCGCGTTGGTTAGAATTTTGCCGTCGGCGGACACAATGAAACCGGAGCCGGAGCCGTGCATCTCACGCTCACGCGGCTGGCGTTGGCCGAACTCGCGAAAGAAATCACGAAACGGACTGTTGT